>NZ_JBISDI010000021.1:0-70184 GCF_051162045.1 Anaerozeibacter quisquiliarum | reverse complement strand
CTTTACACATAATCTGGGACAGACCCATCAAACAGCGCACTGAGCGGGACAGCATCTGCCGTCCCGCTCGTCTTTTGCCGATCAGCCCTTTCGGCTGTTCTCCGATACGCCTGCCCGACAACTGGAAATGCCGTCAGGCGCGGCGGGCTACGCCTCGTAATCGATTTTTACGCCGCACTCCTGAACGGTGGCCATGTATTGACGTATGGATTCATGATATTCATTCTTTCCGAAAGCCAGAAAATCCTCCATCGTCAGAAACGAGCAGCTCTCAATGAGGTCGTAAGAATTGTATGCATGCTTGAAATCCAACGCGACCTCCATGTCATGGATTTCCGGAATGTGCGCCTTAAGCGTTTTGAGCTTTTCGGCGACCTCCGACCGGTTCACCTTGGGCAGCAGTCTGTACAGATACACATGCTTGATCATAGCCGTCTCCCTCTTTCGCCTCAGATGTTCATGCCCAAATACCAGCCCTCAAAGATCGCGTCGTGAATCTTGCGGGGCTGCTTGCAATCGCCGATGCTGTAAACCATCGGGCGCTTTGCGATGAGCTCGTCGTACAGGCCGCTGTTGGACGTCATACCCGTGGCCAGCACCACCGTGTCGCAGGGAAGCGCCACCACGTCTCTGGCGGGGTTGACCACCAGTGCGCCCTCGTCCGTCACGGCGTGCAGTTTGCTCTCCCCCATAATCCCGACGTTGTGCTCGCGCAGCAGATCGATAATCATTTCTTTCTGCGAGCTCATCATGCCTCTGGTGGCAATGCCCTTCTCCATCTCGACAATCGTCACCTCGTGACCCGCCTGCGCCAGCCAAAGCGCGGTTTCCACGCCTTCCAGACCGCCGCCGACGACCACGACGCGCTTCCCGGCCTGCGCCTCGCCTCTGAGCAGCGCACAGCAAGTGACGGTCTTTCCCTCGTCCGCCCCGGCGATGGGCGAATAACGGTAGGCCGAGCCTGCGGCCACCACCACCACGTCGGGGTTTTCCCGTTCGATCAGCGCCGCGTCCACCTCGGTATTCATGCGGATTGACACATGCGCGTTGTCCATCTGGCGCAAATACCACGCGATCAGCCGCTTGATGTCGTCCTTAAAATCAGGCACCGCAGCCTCGTTGAGATGCCCCGCCAGCCTGTCCGTCTTTTCATACAGCGTCACGTCGTGGCCGCGCAGGGTGGCCACCCGCGCGAACTCCATGCCCGCCACGCCGCCGCCCGCCACGAGAATCTTCTTTTTCTCGGGCGTTGGCGTGATGCGGGAGATGCCCTCCTTACTGCAGGAAGGGTTCACCGAGCAGCTCAGGCGCATGCCGGCGAAGGCGCGTACCATGCAGCCCTCGTGACAGCCCAGGCAGGGTCGAATCTCCTCGATCTGTCCCGTTTGCGCCTTGTTGGGCCAGTACGGGTCGGCCAGCAGATCGCGGCCCAGCGCCACCATGTCCGTCTTGCCCTGCGCGATGGCGGCCTCGGCCAGATCGGGAATGCCCATCCTGCCGGCCACCATCACCGGCACCTTCAGCGCGCGCTTGACGCGGGCGGTAATGTCCACCGCGCAGCCGTGGGGCTGATAATACGGCGGATGCGCCCAATAGGTGCCCTCGTAGCAGCCGGTGTCCAGAGAAAAGCCGTCGTAGCCCGCGTCCTCGAGGATTTTGCACATTTCAACGGCTTCCTCCGGCTCCCGGCCCATCTCCGCCATGCCAGGGTGCAGCGCGCTCTTGAAGGGCGCGCCGATAAAATGCTTCGCGCCCGTCCGGTACGTAACGGTGTAGTCCTTTCCGCAGGCGCGCTTGATCGCCTGCAGAATCTCGATGGGGAATGTGCAGCGGGCGCGGAGGTCGCCGCCATATTTGTCGGTGCGCCGGTTCCACAGCGCGGTTGTGAACTGGTCGATGAGGTACCCCTCGTGCCCGTGCACCTCAATGCCGTCGATTCCCACCTGCTTGCACAGTGCCGCCGTCTCGCCAAAGGCCGCGACGATTTTCTCAACCTCCCGCGTCTCCAGTGCCCGGCAGGTGACGTCTCGCTTGTAATAGCACAAATTGGGCGAGGCGGATACCGGGGTTACGCCCGAATCGATGATATGACCCGGCGTCACCCGGCCCGGCCCGGCGGAGAGCTGGATGAAAATCTTCGCGCCGTAGGCGTGCACGCGAGATACCAGCTCGCTCATCTCCCGGAGGGAATGGTGGTTGAAATAGCACCAGCCGTAGATTTTCTGCTTTTCGTTGTAGCAGCGCTCGATTTCGTTTTCGCACTTGAACACGCCCGTGACAATCAGGCCCGTCCCGCCCCGGGCGATCTCGGTAAAGTAGTCGATCATCGTTTCCGTCACGGAGCCCGTGTCGTTTCGCATCTGCGAGGAATTGTTCACCGGGGCCAGCGCGATTCTGTTCTTGATGAACGTCTTGCCGATGGTGATGGGCGTAAAGAGGTGTTCGTACTTCATGTGTGTGTCATGCTCCTTTCGACGTGTCGCCGGGTGCCGGCAAATACCGTGAATATGCCCAGCCCCTGAATCAATCCGATGAGGACAAACATCTGCGAGTAGCTCATCCGGGAAGCGCACAGCCCGATGAGCGCCGAGGCAACGGCCTGTCCAATTTCAAAGGAAACCAGAAAGATACCCAATCCGCCCATGCGGACGTTGCCGGGCAGGCAGTCCATCACTTCGCTGACAATGGGCGTGTAAATGGCCGATGTGCCCAGACCCGCGAGGATGGCCGGCGCGATCAGGTCGGTCGCCGTATGAAGCCGCCCCAGGAGGATCGAACCAAGCGTCAGGCAGAGATAGGCAAAGAGCAGAATCCGTCTGCCGCCAAACCGGTTCATACACGCGGGCACAAACCATCTGAAAAGGATGTTGACGGCGGAGTAGAGGGTAAAATAGACCGAGCAGTTGCTCACGCCCACAGACGCGCCATAGGGGAGCAAAAAGGAGAGCATCGCGCCATTGCTCACGCCCCATGTCAGGTAGGAGACGAAAAGCAGCAAAAAGCGCTTGTCCCCGAGCGGCGCGAGGCGGCGCGCGAGCGGCACGGGCGCATCCCTCGCGCCGGGCGATTTCGCGCCCCCGCGCAATCGCCCGTACACGCGGACGAAAAGCGCAAAGCCCAGCGCGCACACCGCGATCAGAGAGGCATATAGCGCGGCAAAGCCCCAGCGCCCGATCACCGCCTGAGAAAACGTCGGCGCGATGGCGGTGCATATCACGGTGTTGAAGCCCACCAGATTGATCATGTACTTGACCTGCGCGGGGCGCTGCGCCTGACCGGTAAAGAGCGGAATCTCCGTCACTGACAGAGTTGAATACGCGATGCCCGCGAGCACCGCCCCCGCCAGCGCCAACGGAATCGAGCCGAGCCACAGGGCGAAAAGATGGCTAAGCACGGCGACCAGACACGCGGACGCCACCAGCGCCATCATCGGCTTGGCGCCGCTTTTATCCAGCATCGCCCCGACGACGGGCTTGACCGCCACGCTGCACGCCACCATAATGGCCAGGAGCATGCCCGCCGCCAGCGTTGAGCCGCCGATTTCTCCGATGAACAGCGCCAGCGTGGTCTTCATCGTCATGATTGCCGACAATTGCAGCAGGCAGCACAGGAAGGCAAGCGCCGTGTAGCGGTGTGCGCGCCACAGTTCCCGGACGGCCGGGCCGGTACTTCCGGCCATCTCCCTCATCTTCACGCTTCTCATCCCCTGCCCGCTTCGTCCTCTTCCAGCAATACGCGCCAGGTGTATTCGGGCCGGTAGCCCAGCATGCGTTTGGCCTTATCAATGCCGTACAGTGCGGCGTTGGGGTTCTCCGCGTAGCGGGCGGGCGCCTTGAGCAAGGGAACGTCCGGGAAATAGCGCCTGATCAGCTCCAGCGTAGGCAGGCCGCACATGCAGTCCTCCGCGCCGATGTTGAATGCCTCAAAGCCAAAACCCGACTGCGCGCCAGCATACGCCACCACCTTCTCAAAAGCCTGCACTGCATCCTCCACATGCACGTATTGCCACATGAAATCGCGCATGGAGAGGTTGCCGAACTTGACCTCGGGGTTGTCGATGTCCGCAACCACATCGTACCACGACCATTTTCCGCCCTTTTTCGGGGCCATGACGGTGGCCAGGCGCAGCGCGATGGCGTCCATGTCGTAGAGTCTTGCGTAGGCCTTCATGTAAGCCTCCGCTGCCGTCTTGCCCACGCTGTAATTGCGATCGGGAATCAGCGGCATTTCCTCATCCACGGGGAAGTACGCGGGCGCAAAGGGCTTGCTGGGCTTAAGCAGCGCGTACACCACGACGCTGCTGGCAAAGACAAATCGCTTCACGTCGTTCTTCGCCGCCGCGTCCAGCACGTTGAACGTCCCTTCGAGGTTTACATGGAAAATCTTCCGGCTGTCGCCGTTCTCCACGGGAATGGCCGCCAGATGGATGACCATGTCCATATCGCGCGTGGCCTGCTCCATGTCCTCCTGCCTCAATATGTCCGCCTGCATAAACTCCGCGACTTCCGTCTGGGGCGGAACCTGATCCGCCACCCGGACATGGTATCCCTGCTGCGTCAAGCGCCGCGCCAAGCGGCCCCCGATGCTTCCACTGCCGCCTGTGATGAGAATCCGGCGGATGCGGTTCATACATTTCCCTCCATTTTTTCGTCCATGATTTCGTCGAACACGCGCAGCACGTCCTGCGCGAACCGGTCGTCGTTGATGTTCCCGGGACTGCGCCTGAGCCGCAGACGCCCGCCGGCCTCCGCCTCGGCGCTTTGGGTGAAGGCCCGGATGCCGTCCGGGTCGTAAAACGCCTTGCCCGGCGCGTCCCACATGGAAAAGCCGCCCTCCGGAATGACGATGACGGCGGGGCCCTTCGCCCGGCAAAGATCCCCGGCGATGTACGCACCCATGCGCGCCCGTTCCTGGGCGGTTGTCTGAAGCAGCGTCATATTGGGCGAATGCGCGATGTATTGGCGCCCGGCAAGCGCCTGGGGCACCTTCTCCAAGGGCGTGGCGTTGAGCAGCATATCCAGCGCGCCCGGCGCCGTGATGATGGGCACGCCCGCCTCGCGCACCGCTTCTAGCCGCCGCGGCATGCCGCCCGTTTCGGGATAAATCAGGCCCTTGGTCACTTCGCAGGGCGTAATGTCCAGCATCGCCTCCAGCCGTCCCTCCCGCGCCAGATCGTCGGCGATGCCGGTATAGAAGTGGAGCACCACCACATCGCGGCCCCGCTTCAAGAGCCCTTCGCGCAGCTTCATCACACAGGGCGTGGTCACGCCGAGGCAGGAGACGGCCACGCAGGATTTGAGCGCCTGCGCATCGGGGCGATTTTCGGTCATGCCCGTGATCGCGGCGGCGGCTTCCTGTATGATGGTTCGGGTCAGGCTGTTGAGCCCCACCAGATCCACCATCGAGCGCAGCACGCAGATGTCGGAATTTCCAAGGAACTGCGTGAGGTTGGATAGGGTCGTGACCAGGCATTTGGGAAAGCCCAGGGGCAGCAGGCGCATGATTTTCGTGCCCATGGAGGTGCCCGATCCGCCACCCATGGCGATCACGCCGTCAATTTCGCCCTTCTCAAAGAGCTCTATGGCGATTCGCTGCCCGCCCAGAATCGCGGCTTCAATCGCCGCGCCTCGCGCGTTTCCGTCCCTGAGCCGGGCAAGGCTCACGCCCGCCCGCGTCATGACCGCCTCGCGGGGGATGTCGCCGGCAAAGGCCGGCGCGCCCAGGATACCAAGGTCCATCACCGTGGCGCGCATACCCAGCCGTTCGATCTGCGCTTTCAGGTACGAAAATTCTTCGCCCTTGGTGTCCAACGTGCCGATTACGAGGATGTTTTTCATGCGTTCCTCCCCAGAGGCACCGCCTTAAACGCTTTAACTGTGTTCAAAATGGCGGATTCAACCGGCGTCCTCTCCACGCTGGAAGCGCCGATATAGCCCACCGCGTCCGTGTAGCGATAGATGTCCATGGCGCTTTCCGGGTCCTTGAAGGGGCCGCCGTGGGCGAGGCAGACGGTTTCGGGATTGGCGCGCTTGGCCGCCGCGATCAGGCGATTGACGATCTGGCAGGCTTCCTGTATCGATCTGTGCGGAATGCCCGCCAGCCCGCCGCCGGTGCCGCCGACGTGGGCGATGATCATGTCGCTGCCCGCCTCCACCATCTCAACGGCCTCCTGCTCCGTCCATACATAATTCAAGTTGTACAGTCCGGCTTCGTGAGCCAACCGCGTAAAGGCCAGCTCTCGTTCAAAGCCGTGCCCGATGCTGCCCCGGAGCTTGACGTATTCGGGGCCGTAGATGCCGATCATCGGATTGTGGCACACACCCGATACGCCCGCCTTCATGAATTGATCCAGGAGCTTCCTGTGATCCCAATTCAGCGGATCGTTGGCGTCCACGCCCACAAACAGCGGCGTATGCTCGACCACCTGATACAACTCGTGGTGCATGCGGTAGCTAACGGCATTGGCCTCTCCGATGAGCCGGGTGGGCTGACCCATCAGGCGGCTGCGTCCGGTGCTGTACAGCACAATGAAGTCCACCCCCGCGGCCTCGGCACTGCGCCCGATGATGCCGGCGCTGGCGCCGCTGCCAAAGAGCGGGCGATCCGAACGAATGGTGTTTTCAAAACGCTCCTTGATTTCCTGCCGTGTGAATGTGCGTCCCATGTTTCTCCCCCTCACCTTACGCCGCCCTCGGCTTTCAATTTGGACATAACCGGCGCTTTGTACCGGCTTACGACATCGCGCACCGCTTGCTCCACCGGAATGCGCTCAATACTTGATCCGCCGAAATAGCCGTCCACGCCCGTCCGATCATAGAGCAGGCGGGTGGATTCGGGTGTGTTGAAGGGCCCGCCATGCCCCAGCACAAAGACCTGGGGATTTTTAGCCTTGGCTGCGTCGGCAATGCGGCCGATCTTCAGGGCGGCCGTCTCCATGTCCATGGGCGGATAGCCCTCGCTGCCGCCCTGTGTCGGGCCGCAGGTGGCAATGATGACGTCCGCGCCCGCGTCCACCATGGCTTCCGCGTCCGCCGGGTAGAACACAAAGCCAACGCCCAGAAGGTTTCGCTGACGGCCTTTGGCGATCAGCTCGCACTCGTTTTCAAAGCCGTGCAGATAGCTTTTGGAGCGGCCGCGGAACTGGTCGCAGTAAAACTGGATGGTCGGCAGGTTGCACACGCCGGAAACGCCGCTTTGCACAAACCGGTCCAGCAGCCGGTCCCGATCCAGGCTCTCGATGTCGTTGGCGTCCAGACCCGCGATCAGAGGCGTATTCTGAACCACCATCCACAAATCCCGCTGTATTTCCATGGTCAGGTTTCCGCTGAAATCTCCGATGACTCGGGTGGGAAAGCCCATCCACCGGCTCATGCCCAGCGTGCCAAAGACAATCAGATCCGCGCCAGAAAACTCCGAGCACTTCCCCACGATTCCGTTGCTGGCGCCCACGGCCACGATGGGGCTGCCCGCCCCGGTCGTGGCGCGAAGCCGCGCGATTGTCTCACCGCGCATAAAGATTCTGCCCATGTCCGTATCCTCCTCGCATTATCGCTTTGCGTCGTTTTACGCATGCTTTAAGTAGGGGGCCGATCAAACCGGCTCCCTCAGGCCGCTATGATGTTACATGCCCAGATACGCCTGATGAACGTGATCGTCGTGAAGCAGCGCGTCGCTTTCGCCGGCCATGGCAACTCGCCCGTTTTCTATGATGATCGCGCGCTGGGCCACCCGCAGACACTGTTGAATGTGCTGCTCGACCATAATCACCGTTACGCCTTCGCGGTTGATCTTGCGCACCGCCTCAAACACGTCCAGCACGAGCCGGGGCGAAAGGCCCCACGACGGTTCGTCGAAGATGAGCATCTTCGGACAGCTCATCATCGCGCGCCCGATGGCCACCATCTGCTGTTCGCCGCCGCTGAGCGTCCCCGCGAATTGCTTTTTGCGCTCGGCCAGCCTCGGGAAAAGCTCGTAGACGTGCTCCAGGGACTGGTTCATCCGCGCCCGCGCCTCGGGCAGGCATGCGCCCACCTGAAGGTTTTCTAGCACCGTCAGGCTGCTGAAGAGCAGTCGGCCCTCTGGTACCTGCACAAGCCCCATCTCGACGCGCTTGTTGGGCTTCTCGCCCTCGATGGGCTTGCCCAGAAAACGGATGCTGCCCGTAGCGCCGGGCGCCACGCCGCAAATGGCGTTGATGATGGAGCTTTTCCCCGCTCCGTTGGAACCGATGATGGCCATGATCTCGCCCGGCTCCACCGCGAAATCCACGTCGCGCACGACCGTCAGCGCTCCGTATTTGACGGCGAGGTTTTTGACCTCCAATATTTGCTCAGTCATCGATCTTCTCCCCCAAATACACCTCAATCACATGCGGGTCCTTCACGACCTCGCCCGGCGCGCCCACGCAGATGATCTCTCCGTGATCCAGCACGATCACGCGGTCGCACAGGTTCATGACGGCGCGCATGACGTGCTCGATGACAATGACCGTTATGCCGTATCCCACAAGGGAACGTATGATGCCGATCAGTTCGTTGACCTCGTTGTCCGTAAGACCCGCCATCGGCTCGTCCAGCATCAAGAGCCGGGGGTTGGTGGCCAGCGCCCGCGCCATGTCCAACCGCTTCTGCTCCGCCACGGTAAGATTGGAGGGCAGCTTATCCGCGCGATGGGCAAGGCCCAGGATGTCCAGAATCTCATCCGCGATGGCGGCGGCTTGATCAAAGTCGCGGTTTCGTAGCATGACGCCCGCCATAACGCTCTGGCGCACATTCATCCGGAAGAAGGGCTTCACGCTTTGAAAGGTCCTCGTCAGACCCAGCTTGGCCAGCTGATTGGGCCGAACGCCGTTTTTCAGGCGATGCCCCATATAGCAGACGGCGCCGCCGGTGGGCTTGAAAAAGCCGGTAATGGCGTTGAATATGGTGGTCTTGCCCGCGCCGTTTGGCCCGATGATGCCGAAAATTTCGCCCGGGTTTACCTCAAAGCTCACGTTTTCCACCGCCTTGAGGCCGCCAAAGTACATGCACAGGTTCTCCACCTTGAGAATCGGCCCGTCAAAGGTCTGGGGCGGCGCTTGAATGACTGACGCCGTATCCGCATCTTTCTGCGCGTTCGCGCCGCCCCGCTTCCCCGGCTCGGACGCTTCAGGTTTCCCGATTCCAAAACGCTTGCCCAGCTTGGCCTTGAGAAGCGGCAGAAGTCCCATCGGGCAGAAGCGGATCACCGCGATAAGCGCCGCGCCGTAGATAATCAGATCCGCGCCCGCCCAGGAACCGCCGCCCAGGATCGCCCGCAGCAGCGTATCCAGCGGCACGAGCAGCACCGCGCCGATCACCGGGCCCCACAGCGTGCCGATGCCGCCCAGCATGGTCATCGTCACCATGTCCATGCCGATCTGCGCGTCGAAAATAGTGGAGGGATCGATGTAGAGGCAATAGTGGGCGTAGAGGGAGCCGCCCATGGACACCATCAGGCAGCTGATGCCCATGGCCCAGAGCTTGGCGCCCATCGTATCCACGCCCAGGCTGCTGGCCGCGTCGTGATCGTCGCGCAGGGAGAACAGATCCAGTCCCAGCTTGGATCGGGAGATTTTGTAGGCCGCGAACAGCGCCACCACCAGAAAGGTCAGGGCGATGTAGACATAGCCCAGCTTGCTGTCCGGGAAATAGATGTAGGCCAGCCCGTCGTTGGTCACGGGGTAGGAAAAGCCCTGCGAGCCGTTGGTGAAATCCTTGAAGTAAATCATCAGCTGGCGGGCGATGGTTACAAGCGCCATGGTACCCAGCGCGAAGAACGCGCTTCGCAGCCGGAATATCGCCAAACCCAGCGCCACGCCGATGAGCGCCACGGTCAGCGCGGCCAGCACCATGGCCAGCCAGGGATTCAGGCCGCCGCGCACATAGAGAATGGTGGAGAAGTACGCACCCACGCCCACGAAGGCGCTGTGCCCCAGAGACATCTGCCCGGAGAAGCCCGACATAATGTTCCAGCTCACCGCGAGATAAGCCTTGATGGCGACGAGGAAAAGGATGTGCAGAAAGTAATTGCTGTTTTTCGTCGCCAGAGGCAAAAGGATGATCGCGAGGATACCGATCAGGACTTCCGCATTTTTCTTTTTCTTCTCTAACATTTGTGCATCATCTCCCCACGCGCATACTCTTTCGGCCGAACAGTCCCTGCGGACGGACGATCAGCACGACCAGGAACAGGACGTAGAAGGCGACCTCCTTTAGATGCACGGACACGTAATAGCCGGTAAAGGATTCCACCACGGCAATGAGAATGGCCGCCACCACCGCGCCGGGTATGCTGTTGTAGCCACCTAGAATGACCGCCACAAAGGCGATGGATTTCCATGTGTTTCCCGCGGTTGGCGTGGTCGCGTAACCGGTGCATAAGACCGCGCCCGCCGCGCCGATGCAGGCAAACCCCAGGGCGATGGCCAGCTTGTACATGGCGTCCACGTCCAGACCGCACAGCGATGCGCCCCGCCGCTGGTCGATGATGGCCCGCAGGCACCGGCCCTTGAACGAATACTGAAGGAAGAGAAACAGCGCCAACATTAAAACGATGGCAATGCAAAAGCCGATGACGTCCAGAAGGCTGATACGAATCACCGTGCCCAGCATGGGAATCTTGAGAATCCGGTTGAACGCGCCCATGGACACGTATCTCGGGTCGCTCTTGAGAAGCAACAGCGCCAGATTCTGAACGACGATGGAGAGCCCCACGGTTGTGAAGATCTGCGCCGTGGTGCCCTGGTGCACGAGCCGCTTGAACATCAGCCGGTACATGAGCAGACCCAAGGCGAAGAAAAGGGGCACAATGTAGACAATCGCCAGATACGGATGCAGGTTCAAAATCGCATAGGAGAAGTAGCCCGCGTACATCGCCAGCATGACGAATTCGCCGTGGGCGAAATTCAGGATCCGGCACACGCCGTAGATGATCGTAAGCCCAATCGCCAACAGGCCGTAGAGGCCGCCCTTCATAATGCCGTTGAGCGTCAATTGAATATTCAGCGCCAATTCTACCATCTGTGCATTCGACCTCCTTAACTGCTCAGCCCGCCCGCCGGGAGCGCTTCGGCTGGCGGATGCAGGCGCGCTTGCGGCGCGGTTGGCGGCCTGAACGCGCGCGTCCGATTCAGGCCGCCAATCCGCCGCTGCCCTGTCAGCCGCCGAATGCGGGCGCGGGCAGCACGATCTCGATGCCGTCGGAAGCCACCGGATACACCTGCCAAAGCTCGGCGTCTTGCCACTGGCACACGATCACGTTCCCGGTTGCGATGTTCTGGCCGGGTTCGGGCGCCGTTTTGTCCGCGAATTTCGCGCCCCAGCCGTTGATCATGGTGCCGGAGGGAATCTCGATGTTCAGGAACGCCTCGCGGATGGATTCGGAGGAATAGATATCCTCGGCGGAATTGAGGATCTGCCCCAGCACCATGACGCCCTGGGCGACCTGCGAAACCAGATGGTTGTTCACCGGGTCCTGATTGTAGCGCTGCCGGTAATCGGCATAGAATTTGCGAAGCTCGGGCGCGTTGTCGATGGGGCTGTTTTCAATGGTGTAGTTCGTGCAGAACGTGTACTCCGCCAGAGGGCCGTATGTCTGGTAGTAGGCGGTGCTGCCAAAGCCCGCACCGTTGCCGACGATGGCCTTGACCTCCAGGCCCAGCTCATACGCCTGACGGTAGAACAGCGTACAGTCCACAAGCACGGAACCGGAGATGATGGCGTCACAGTTAGACTGAATGAGCTTCATAATCAGACTGGACATGTCGGTCAGCTCGCGGCTGTACGTCTCATAAACGGCAGGCTCCAGACCGTATTCGCGCAGTTTGGAGGCTGCGCCGTCGCAGATGGAGGAACCGTAGGCGGAGTCCTCGCCGATGATGGCGATGCGGATGTCCTTGGGGGTAGTGCCCATCAATTCGGCGCTCTCCACCAGGAACTGTACCGCGTATGCGCCCTCGTCCCAGGCCGAGGGATTGAGCCGGAAGAAGTACTCATAGCCGCGCCGCGTCAGATCCGCCGAGGGCGACGCCATCTCGTAAAAAACGACCTTGTTCTGCTCGGCGATGCTGGAGGCGGGAAACCCTGCGGAGCTGCAGTACGTGCCGGCGACGACCTGAACCCTTTCCACCTCGATGAGCCTGGTCACTTCCGCCACACCGGAATCGGCGTCGTTTGCGTCGCAGTAAATCATTTCAAGCGGTTTGCCCTTGATGCCGCCCGCTTCGTTGATGTAGTCAACGGCCATTTCCACGCCCTTTTTCGCGTCCTGTCCGCCCGAGGCCAGATTCCCCGTCAGCGGAAGCATCATGCCGACCCGATAGGTCTGTCCGTCCTCCGCCATGGTGCCGCCGCACAAGCCCACCGCAAGCGCTAGCGCCAGAAGCATCGATGCCCACCTTTTCATTTCCGTGTCCTCCCTTGTATTTGTCGACGCTCCACGGCGCCGCTGGTTTCAACGGCTTCATTATCCCCTACTTGCAGGCGATTGTAAAATACTATATTCCTATCCAAGTGCGAAAAGCATAAAAATAATTGATGGTCTCCGAATATTTCCTATGAATTAGTATATAAATGCTAGATTATCCGATTCAATTCATCAAAATCTGCATATCATTTGTCGATATAGTCATAAAGTTCCAGTGGCTATCTCCATGTGATGAATCGGAATCTGCTCAACTCCTCCAGCAGGCTGACCATGGCGCTGGACATTTGCGGATACCTGCGCCAGTGAATGGAGAGCTGCAGGCGGATGGGATCCTGGATGGGCACGCAGGCGATGTCGCGTCCAATGGTCACCATCTCCGGGCGCAGCAAGGCCACAACCTCGTTGTTGCTCAGAAGCCTGCTCAGCGTACTGGCCTGATTGAGGTAGATCTGCCGGGGCGGGGTACAGCCCGCTCTTTCAAACCATCGCTTGATTTCCTGGTTGGGAAAGGCTTTTTCGGAATAATTGGTGGCCAGCGTCTCTTCCTTGAGCATCTGGGGCGTGATGACGCGCTCCTTAGCCAGAGAATGCCGCTTGTTCAGGCACAGGTAAATGCTGTGCTCACAGAGCATCATGCCTTCAAACTGCGCGAAATGCGGATCGTTGAGCACGTTGACCGCCATATCCAGCTGCTTTTCCTGAAGCAGAACGGCGACGTCCTCAGGCCGCTTCTCGCTGATCTGTATATGAATCTGGGGATACTTGCTTTGGAACTGCTTTTCAAAACGCATGAACTCGGGAATCAGGTAGACCGCCGTGATATAGGGAACGCCGATGCGGATGAGCGTCCCCTTTTCGGCGACGCATTGCATCTCCTGCTTGACCTGCTCGATCTGCGCCAGAATACCGCAGGCCTGCGTATAAAAATATTCGCCTTCCTTGGTGGGAACAATGCGGTTGTTCTTTCGTTCAAAAAGCCGAACACGCAGCTCCTCCTCAAGCTCCCGAATCGCCATGGTGACTGTGGGCTGCGCGACGTAGAGCTGTTGGGCGGCCCTGGTGATGCTCCTGTTGATATAGGCCGAACAAAAGTAGCGCATTTGGCTGAATTTCATACGCGATTTCCTCCCGCGCCCACACTTCTTCCCTATACAGAATTCTATCACACATCGCCGCAATTGACAATTCATTGCCTAAGCGCGGAGGGTCGGCGCGCGGCAAGTTTTTATTCTGCGCTTCCCTCAAAGATGGATCCAATATCATTTCTACGGATGCGTAGAAGGCGTTCAAATCCGAATGCAGTATCACTCGCTGCCCGGTCACGGCTCTCGCTCCTCTCGGAAAAACTGCCTATTGACAAAGCTGCCTTCCCGGAATAAAATACGGGTGCGAATGCTTGTTCGGTCGCGCCCGGATTATCGTCAACCCGAGATGCCTGTCAAGAAGGGAGATACTGGGGGTTGAGATGCGGGCCTATGTGAATGTAGACGCTACGTTTGATAGGCGCGGGCGGGTTTTGCCCCGCGCGCTTGTTTGGGAGGATGGTTGACAGGCAGAAGGCAACCTTCGTGAGCGAGCGTTTCTTACCCGCACAAAACAATATTTCAGAATTGTCAAGAGCAAAAGGAATGCGACTGCTTCATCCGGCGTAAATTGGACAGCGGGCGGACCCGATTGACGTCCGGCCCGGACACCCTCTAATGGAATTGCCGATTGGAATCCTCCCGGAAAACGGGTCTGAAAGAGGTGTACACATGGAGAAGAATGGCAAGTTTCTGAAGATTCTGACCGTGGTCGGTACCGTGCTCGTGTGGATCCCTCTGGTGGTGCCCATCCTCTTATCGATCCCCGTAACCGTCTCAACGGGCACGCTGCGCTTTGACTACCTGATGCCCGCGGAGTTGTCCCCCTTCTCACTTTTCGGAGGGTTGATGCTCGCCGTCGCCGCCTTCCTGGCGCGTTCGTACCGAAAGCCCATCCTTTGGAGCCTGCTCATCTCGGTCGTCGCCCTGGTCGGCGGGCAGATTTACGCCGTGGTCAGCGGGCTCGCCTCGGGATCCGTCGCCGCGGAAGGACTGCCCTGGGCAGTGGTACTCACTTCATTGGCTGTCTACGTCGCAGCTTTGCTCGTCCTTGGCCTCGCAGCCCTGCGGTTCACCAGGAGCATGTTCAGGCAACACTGAGGAACGGCTTAAGCAGCATGCGAGATTTGAGTGAAGGCGGCGCGGCATGCGCCGTTTTTCTTTTCGCCGCCTTCGCTGAAAACCAATGCGATATACCTTGTGGGTTCGGGGGCAACGCCCCTGATGGTCGGTTACTGCTCCGGCGTCACGGCACCAGCGGCTTTGCATCTCAAAAGGCGTAATGGGACGATTGGCGGATCCGCAAGGCGTTCGTTGTGGTGTGGAACGGATGCATCTGTGGCCGGGCTTCGGCACAAACGCCGTGCGGATTAGTTGGGAAGGACTTCCGGCACCGAGTCGTAGGGCAACTCCAACCTGGTGCTTCTATGGCGTCGTCATGCCACCGATCCATTTAGGATGGTAAATGGTAGGGAGCGTATTTTCGCACGATTTTTCCCAGATTCCAGAGGTTGCCGACAATGTGATTCTTCAAACAGCAAAGGCCTCATCTTCAAATATTCTATTTTTTAGTGAGATGCCCATGCATCCATCACGGCGCTCAATTGCCTGTATAGGTCCCCGCGGTTGTCCGGAGTGATGGTAAAATTCGCCGCGTTTGGGCGCGCACGCACCGCATTCAGAAAGGGCACATCGAGTCGCGCCTTGACGGCCGCGATCACCGGGATGCGGCCGTCAAGCGCTTCAAAGACCTTTTGCACAAAGAGATCGGCTTTCGCCTCCATGAACCCCAGTTCATCCATCACAATGAGTCCGTCCTCCGGCGCATCCAGATACCGTACGCCCAATGTGTTAAAGACCTCCAGCGAAGCGCCGTGCATTTGGGAATTGCACATGCCGATGCGGTTTCCCGTCGTATAGACGCGCTCCAACGCGCCCGCCGGGTGGATGTAGATCGGGTGGAAGCCCGACGCGTCCGCCTCCATGCGCTGGGTGATGAATCCATAGACTGGGCGCGTCGTATGGGTGAGCAGCCTTTGGATCAGCGTACTCTTGCCCGCGCCGATCTCGCCGGTGATCAGGATGTGCTTTATCATGCCCTCGCCTCCGCCAGCTTTGCCCGATGGAGGATCAACTCCGCCGCGACGCTGATGGCGATCTCCGCCGGCGTCTCCGCCTGAATCTCCAGCCCGATGGGCGTATGGATACGGGGGAGTGCCTCTTCCGGGATGCCCGCGTCGATCAGGCGCTTGCGGGTGACCGCGATCTTGTGACGGCTGCCGATCACGCCGATGTAGCAGGCTTGCGTTCGCAGCGCTTGATTCAGCACTTCGAAATCCGCCTGATGGCCGCGGGTCATGATGACCACGTAGTCGTCCGGCGCAACTGAGACTCTGGAGCCGATGTCTGAAAACCGCCCCATGACGGTCCGGATCGCCGCGGGAAACAGCGCCGGATCGGCGAAGGCCTCCCTGTCTTCGTAGACGACCACATTGAACCCGATGTGGGCGAGGACCGGCACCAGCTCCTGAGATACGTGCCCGCCGCCAAACACGTAGACGTATCCCGCCTGCGTAAGTGGCTCCGCATAAAAGGAAGGCGCATCCTTTTTCAATACACCTCGCGCCTTTAGGAGCGGCAGGATGTCCGCCTCCGGGATGCCGTCCGCGAACAGAAGCCCTTTGCCGCGCTCGTAGACGCCCATGCGACGCGCACCGCCATCGGCGATTTCGGTGACGAGCCAGGTGCTTTTCTGCGTGCTGAACAGTGAGACGATGTATTCGAACAGCCGGAGCGCCGAAGGGCCCGTCCCGGAGAAGAACTGGAAATAGACGGTGACCTGGCCGCCGCAGATCATGCCTATGTCGGCGGTCTGGTTGGGTGCCAGGTTGAAGCCGTACGTGAAGGCGGCCCGTTCGGTCAGCGCTTTTTTCGCCATCAACGTGCTGTGGTATTCCACAGCCCCGCCGCCGACGGTTCCCAAAGTGGAACCGTCAGCGAACACGGCCATCTTCGCGCCGCGGCCGCGGGGGGTAGAGCCGGAGCTGGCGATGATACTGCACAGCACCAGATCTTCCCCGCGGGAGAGCGCGTCACGGATTGCAGTGAACAGTTCTTTCATGCCTTTACGCCGCGGGTGCGAGCGTCGCCTGGGAGCCGAGGGAGTTTATGACGAGCGCGTCATACTGCGCCTGGGTCAGGTCACTGTGGTAGAAGAGCTTGAAGTACTCCTGCACCGCCGGGAACAGGTCGTACTGCGCAGTCTCGGGGTAGAGTAGCTGCGCCATCCACATCATGCCCAGGTAACGCTGCACGGAAGGCGGGAAACCCATCCAGTTGTAGGGACCGAAGGGAACTTCGCAGTACGTCCCGTTCTTGATGGCGGTAATCTGCTGCCAGGCCGGGTCGGAGCCTGCGCTAGAGTAGATGCTGCCCGGCGCAAACAGGATAACGTCCGGGTTCCACTTCAGAATCTGCTCCATGTCCACCTCATTGCCCGAGCCCTTACTGGAAGGCTCGGCTACCTCGGCAAGGTTGTTTGAGAGTAGATCGATGACTTCCGCATGGAAGGACCCCTTGGCAATCACATGAAGACCCTTGTCGCCAGTGATGTAGAGGAGGTTCGCCTTCTTTGCGCCAACCGCGATTTCCTTTGTGCGGGCATAGGTCTTGTCGCAGTAAGCGGCTAGCGCCTCGGCCTCATCCGTCATGCCCAGGAGTTCGCCCAGCTTGCGATAGGCGTCGCCCGTGGCAGCGGTGGTGGCAGTGATGTGCACGAAGGGGATGCCCGTTTGCGCTTGCAGACCGTCAAGGTCTTCCACGATGGTCTTCTTGGGTTCGCCTACGTCGATGACCACCTGCGCGCCGCTGGCCAAGAGCGTCTCCAGGTTCAGTTCACCCTTGCCGCCGTAGAGTTGGCCCAGTTCGGGCATGTTATAGTACTTGGCGTCGATGTACTGCTCGGCAGCCGCGTCCCACTTGGAGGCGACGCCCACCAGCTTGTCCGGACAGAGCGCGAACAGCACGATCTGCGCCAGCGGGCCGGAAATGGCCACTTTGTCGATCTGGGCGGGTAGCGTCACCGTGCGCCCCGCGGAATCGGTGAACTGTTTGGTTGCCGCTTCGCCGAGCGCCGCCGGAGCCAGAAGGGAAACCAACATCAGGACCGCCAGCAGGAAACCAAGGCACCTCTTCATTTCTCTTCCCCCCAATTTCAAGGTTCTATGGAATCGGGAATCGCTTCCGCATCCAGCACGATCAGGCCCGGCGTACAATTGGCCGGCAGGTAATACGGGAACTCCTTTGAATCCGTGCTTTGGAGTCGCCCTATGACATCCTCCGGGTTCACGGATGCTCCCTCCGGGTCCCAGCCATATAGCTGGAAGAACCGCGCTGCGTCCTCAACACATCGGAACGGTTGACCCATGTCCAGCGGGAATGCCTCGGACCAATGGGGCACGCCCAGCGCGTCCAGTTCTTGAAGCGTATCGGAAAAAGTGAACCGCTTGAGCGGTCGGTCTGCAAGCGAAAACCGGTGCGCCGTCCAGTTTTTCTTGATGAGCACTGCCTTCCCTGGACACTGGGCCTTGACCACCCGGAGGATTTCAACCGTTCGGCCGAAGAAACAGAAAACCATCGCGTCGTACCTCTCCGCAGGTTCCATGGAGAACACGTTGCCTTGAAGGATATCCAGATTGGCGATATCCCGGATGCGGGCGTTCTCCCGGAGCACGGAAAGCGCCGCCTCCGACAGGTCCACCGCGGTCACGCGGGCGCAGCGAGCCGCCAGCGCCAGCGAAAGGTACCCCAGTCCGCAGCCCGCGTCGCACACGCGCGCGTTCTTAGGTAAATACGGCGCGATGCGCTCTGCAATCTTTTCTTCAAACCCAGTGTATGCCGCCGCATCGCGGCGGAAGCGAATCACGTCCTCAGTCCAGTCGAACATCACCGGCCCCTCCCGAAAACCACCGGCGCGATCAACGGTCCCGTTTCCGTCTCGATCATCCTTGCACGGACGCCATAGAGCGTTTCGATCAGGCCGGCGTTCACGATATCCTCCGGCGCGCCAAACGCCGCGACCCGGCTGTTCGAAAGCGCAAGCGCTGCGTCCGCGTACCACAGTGCGTGCTGGGGGTTATGGGTCGACATCACGACCGCATACCCTTCATCCGCAAGGCCGCGGACCACCTGCAGCACCCGGTTCTGGTTGCCGTAGTCGAGAGACGCGGTGGGCTCGTCCATGAGAAGCGTCCGGGCGTTCTGCGCCAGCGCCCGTGCGATCAAGACCAGTTGCCGCTCGCCGCCGGATAAATGCGCAAAGGTCGCCTCCGCCAGATGGCCGATCTTCAGCCGCTCCAGTGCCTCACGGGCCGCTTCCGCTTCCCGAAACCCCGGCACCGATACCGGCGATACGCCATGGGAGGTGCCCATCTCGACCATCTCCAGTGCCGAGTAGCCGAAGGCCTGTGCCTGCGCCTGCGGGATGTAGGCAATGCGGTGGGCAAGCGCTCGTGGAGAAAGCGCCCGCGCGTCGGCGCTGTCTACCCGGATGGAACCGTCGTAGTGGCGCAGAATCCCGAGGATACACTTGAACAGCGTGGTCTTGCCAGCGCCGTTGGGGCCCAGCACCGCCAAGAGTCCTCCGTCCGGGGCAGAAAACCCCACATCCCGCAACACGACATGCGCACCGTAGGAAAAATCCAGGTTTCTGACCTCGATACTCACAGCGTCTTCTCCCGCCGCACAATCAGGTACACGAAGAACGGCGCGCCGATGAAGGCCGTCAGAATCCCGATGGGAATCTCAACCGCCAGGAGGTTCCTCGACACATCGTCCACCACCAACAGAAACGCCGCGCCCGCTAAAAACGAGGCGGGCATCAGATACCGGTAGTTGCTGCCGACGAGCTTTCGGCATAGGTGCGGGGTGACCAGTCCAACCCAGCCGATCATGCCGCTAACCGACACGCTGGCCGCAGTGCCCAGCGTCGAGCACACGATAACAAAAAACCTCAGGAGGTTCGTGTTGACTCCGAGAGCGCGGGCCTCCTCGTCTCCCAGCGTCAGCAGGTTGATCTGCCAGCGCAGAAGATACAGCGGAATCAGCCCAAGTGCCATTGGAACGAATATGAATGCCACATCCTTCAGCTTTGCGCCAGAGAGACTGCCCATCAGCCAGTAGGTGATCTGCGGCAACTCGTTGGTGGGATCCGCCACCAGCTTGATGTAGGAGACGCCCGCCGTTAAGAGGGAGCCGATCATGATACCCGCAAGGATCAGGTTCACCACCCTCAGGCCCGGCGCGCGCTGCGCGATCAGGTATACCGCGCATACGGTGACCATGCTCACAATAAAGGCCGCGACCATGATCGTCCGGGTTGAACCTCCCAGGAGGATTGCGAGCGCCGCGCCGAACGCCGCGCCGCTGGATGCCCCCAAGATGTCCGGTGAGGCCATTGGATTGTGAAACACGCCTTGATAGGACGCTCCTGCCGCGGAGAGGCAACAGCCGACCAAGCATGCCATCAGAATGCGCGGCAAACGGACGTTGATAACCGCTATCTCCATCGGGCCGGTCCAGTTCTGCGTCAGCGGGACCACGCGGTCGATCAGAATCCTGGCGACCTGTCCGACGGGCACGCCGTAACGCCCCAGCGAGAAGGAAATAAGAATGACGCCAAACAACACCGCGGAGAGGAGCAAAAGTACCCGCCGCGGGCTTTTCAACCGTTTTGCGTTCACCGTCGCCTTTCGATCGCCCATTTTCCAACCCATACGACGAAATTCGTTATATTTGCGCAAGAATAACGTGGCAGTATTATAGCAGACACGCGGGATCGTTGTCTATACTTTTTGGTACTGTCAGTAATTTTTCGCAAATCCGTCCATGGGAAGGGAACATCGGCCTAAATCGTCCGCCTCCATGCCGGCGTGAGTTCTTTCAATCTCCGCGCCGATTTCAAATGTGCGGGAAAACGCTTCGCGCAGCACATCCTCGCACGTCAGGCCCGAGGCGTCGTTGTCCAGCTGCGCAAATTGGTTTACAGCCGGAGCCTTTATGAAGCTCGCTTGTCACAAAAAAGTCCGTATGCCTTGACATGCGGACTCTTTCTGTGCCCTTTAACTTGGGATGTGTCGTCAAAGGATGCGCAACGTCTTAATCTCGTAGGGGCGCAGGGAGAAGGCCGCGGTTCGGGTATTTTGGGCGACTTCGCCTTGGTCGTCTTCCAGCAGGTTGCATGCGCGAATGGAGGTCGCGTCAAAGCCCAGCGTCAACCGGACATCCGGCGTACGCCGGCCGAAGAACTCGTACAGGCGGATGATTAGGCCCCTGCCGTCCGCCGCCTGTTTGACGACCTCGATCAGCACATTGGGCGCATCCACCGATGCGAACGGGGGCACAACGGAGCGCCGGCCTTCGCAGGCGATCACCGGGATGTTCAGCTTAAGCGCCATGTCCTGCGTGCCCGCCTCGCGCCAGTTGCCTTCGTGGGGCATCAGGCTGTAGGTGAAAACATGCGCGCATTGGTCGGCGTCGGGGTCGGGGTGCGTGCTGCTTTTGAGTAACGTCAGCGCGATGCCCCTGTCGTCCACGCTGTGGCCGTACTTGCAGTCGTTGAGCAGGCTCACGCCGTAACCGTCCTCGGAGGCGTCCACCCACTTGTGGGCGCACACCTCGAAGCGCGCCGCGTCCCAGCTGGTGTTGCGGTGGGTCGCGCGGCGCACATTGCCGTACTGCACGTCGAACGTCGCCTCGTTGTAGAATACGTCGACCGGGAAGTGCGCCTTGAGCAGATACTGCTTCTCCCGCCAGTCGGCCTGTGTGTCGAAGTCGATGCGGCCTAAATCCCGGTAGACGGTGATCCGCTGCTCGATCATGGAACGCATGTAGCGGTAGCGCACTTTTATGCGCGCGCACACCGGCCCGCAGGATACGACTTCCACGCCGTCCACCGCGTCCACATCCCAATGGCGGCGGTCGTAGTAGATGTTGATGTCCCACGCGTCGTAGTTGTGGGGCTTGTTCTCGTAACAGACGATGCGGTTCAGCGCCTCGCCGGCCTTCACCAACTCGCGCCGGGCGCGCCTGTCGTACAGCCGCGCGATGCGCATCGCGCCGTCAAACGCCCCGATGAACGAGGATGTCTCAAAGCCGTCGGCCGAGACCGAGACGGATTCGGACTGCACCTCATCCGCGCACAGCTCGAATGGCGTGATCGAGAAGGGCTCAAGGCCGCGCACAAAGGCGCAGCATTGCCCCTCCACGCGCTGCACCGGGGTGAGCGCGCCGTCCGGCCCGCGCAGCGACCCGACCCATTCGGGCGCGTCGAACCAGACCACGTCGTCGCGGCGGTGGGACAGGGTGTTGACGAAGCTCACGTAGTTTGCGTCCGCCTCGGACAGCGCCCGCAGCGCGTCCGCGCGGATGTCCTTCAGTTCCCGGCCCAGCCGGGCGTAGGTCTCGTCGGAGTCCTCGTAGACCTTCTTGATCGACGAGCCGGGCAGGATGTCGTGGAACTGCAGCGTCAGCGCGTCCTGCCAGATGCCGTGGAGCGCTTCGGCGGGGTAGGGCAGGCCGGCCCGCGCCGCCGCCGCGCACAGGAATTCGGCGTCGCGCAGCGCAAGTTCGGTCTTGCGGTTGCCCAGCTTGTTCTTGGCCACGGCGGTGTAGGTGCCGCGGTGGTATTCCAGGTACAGCTCGCCCGACCACACCGGCAGCCGGGGATCGCCCTTCACCCGCTTCTCCAGCGCCTCGAAGAACTCACGCGGGTGCATTTGTCTCACGACCGGCACGCCGGGCAGCGGGGTTTTCATGCGCCGCGCGTTTTCCAGCATCCAGTCGGTGGGGCCGCCGCCGCCGTCGCCGTAGCCGTAGCTGACCAGGAACTCGCCGTCCAGCCCCTTCTGCTGGAAGCGCTGCCAGCCGCCCCGGATGTTCGAGGGGTCGATCAGCGCGTTATAGGTGGTGTAGTGCGCGAGGCCGTCGTGGATCTGCTCGTTGAACTCGCGCGCCGGCGAGAAGTGGGTCAGCACCTCGCTGCCGTCGATGCCCCGCCACACGAAGGTGTCGTAGGGCAGCAGGTTGTACTCGTTCCAGCTGATCTTGGTGGTCATGAAGTAGTCGATGCCCGCGCCCTTCATGATTTGGGGCAGCGCCGCCGAGTAGCCGAACACGTCGGGCAGCCACAGTACCCTTGAACGCTTTCCGAATTCCCTTTCAAAGAATTCCTGGCCGTGCAGGAACTGCCGCACCAGCGATTCGCCGCTCGTCAGGTTGCAGTCGGCCTCCAGCCACATGCCGCCCTCGGGTTGCCAGCGGCCCGCCGCGATTTGCGCCTTGATGCGCTCGTACAGCTCGGGCTGATCCTCCTTGACGTACTGATAGAGCGCCGGCTGGCTCGACATAAACTTGTATTCCGGGTAGCGGTCCATCAGGTTCAGTACCGTGGCGAAGCTGCGCGCGGCTTTGTGGCGCGTCTGCTCGATGTCCCACAGCCAGGCTACGTCGATGTGGGTATGCCCCACGCAGTCGGCCACCGCCACCGGCTGAAGCGCGGCGCGCGCGTCATAGTATTCTGTTTTCAGGTAGGCGCGCGCCTCCCCGACCGACCGCTCAAACGCCTCGCTCCAGGGCTCGCGCAGGTCGAGCCGGTCGAGCGCGCGGGCGAGCACCTCCAGCGTCACCTCGCGCTCACGCTCGCCCTCGGGCATCATGATCGCGGCGGCATAGGGGTTCTCGATGTCGTAGCACAGCTGCTCGAGCGCCCAGTCGGTGTCGCACAGGCGCACGTCCAGCACCGGGTAGACCTGCCCTTTCTCGGGCGGCTGGGCATAGGCCTCGAACCGCACGTCGAAAGCCGCGCCGGGCTGCGCTCGCTCCTGCAGCACGATCGACGGATGGCGCGTGTCGAACGCCGACTCGACCCGCCCGTTGATGGCGACCAGGATTTGCGGGTTGACCGCCTCCCACAGCCCTTCGCGCCCGGTCTTGACGCACAGCTTGACCCGGCCCCGGAAGCCTTGCGGCACGCGCGCCGTAAAGCGGAACACCTGCCAGGGATCGTCCTTCGACCACTCGGAGCCGTTGTCAAACGCCCGGAAGTCCCCGGAGCCGCGCGGAGCGGTTTCGATACCTTCGACCGCCACGCTCTCCCGCGCGATCAGCCCCTTGAGTTCCGAGAGCATGCGTCTTACCCGCGCGTCCAGTTGGTGCAACATCATATAGGTGGTTCCTCCTTTGATCGGCCCTTTACCCGTATAATTCGGCTACCCCTTTACCGCCCCGGCCGTCAGGCCGCGGATGAACTGCTTGGACATGGTCAGGTACAGCAGGATGACCGGCAGCGCCGACAGAGACAGCAGCGCCAGCAGCTTCGGCCAGTCGGTGGTGTATTGGCCCTGCAGCTTGGTCACGGCCAGCAGCACCGTCTTCTGGCTCTCGAGGTTGATGAAGATCAGCGGGAACCACAAATCGTTCCAGATGGGCACGAGGTTGTAGATGGCGACCGTCGCCAGCGCCGGGCGGATCAGCGGCATTACGATCTTCCAATAGATCTTGAAGCGGCTGGCGCCATCCATGTAACCCGCGTCGTACAGTTCGCCGGGCAAGCCGCGGATGAACTCGGTCAGGATAAAGATGGCCGTCGGGATGCCCATGGCGGTGTACACCGGGAACAGGCTCCAGAGCATGTTGAGCAACCCGAATGCCTTCATCATTTCCAGCAGCCGGATCGTGGCGATCTTGATGGGCAGCATCATGCCGATGATGATGGCGAAGTAGATGACGCGGGATGTCCGCGTCCGCCAGTGGGCGAGCGCAAAGGCGCACAGCGAGCCCAGCATCAGAATCAGCGCGAGTGAGACGACCACCACCAGCAAGCTGTTGCGGAAGTAATTGAAAAAGTTGCTGTCCGACGTAACCGACCGGTAGTTTTCGAGCGTCCAGCTGGTCGGGATGCCGAAGGGGTTGCCGTAAATGTCCTTGCGGGTCTTGAAGGTGTTAATCAGCAGGATCCACACCGGGAACATCGCGATCAGCGACCAGATGACCAGCACGATGTGCGAGGGGATGTGCAGGTTCTCGATCCGCATGGACCGGAACTTTTTTTCGCTTTTCATGTCATTCCCTCCCCTGCGTCAGGCTCAGCGTGGGGATGACGCCCAAGAGCAGCATTGCGAAGACCGAGGTGGCGATCGCAGCGCCCACGCCGGGCTCCGGGATGCCCACCGGGTGCTGCCCCGCGACGCCGTAACGGTAGAACAGCGTGCCGATGAGGTCGGTGGTGTAGTTGGGCGCGCCGTCGGGCGTCTCCATCGAGTACACCGCGTCGAAGGCGTTGAAGTTGGCGACGAAGGTCAATACGGCGATCATGCCCACCACCGGCAGGATCAGCGGCAGCTTGATCCGGGTAAACTGCTGCCAGGTGTTTGCGCCCTCGATGGACGCGGCCTCGATCAGGTCGTCCGAGATGTTCTGGAATCCGGCGACGAACATCATCGTCGGGATGCCGACCCACTGCCAGACCGACACCAGCGACACCACCGACAGCGCCGTTCCCGTTTCGCCCAGCCAGGAGCGCACCAGGAACCCCAGCCCTATCTTCTTGAGCGTCGCGCCGGCCCAGATCGGGTTCAGCATCAGTTTGAACAGGTAGCCCGTAACCAGGACCGCGATCGTGCAGGGGATGAAGATCACCGCTTGATAGAACGAACGGCCCCGCATCGTGCGGTTGGTGAGGATGACCGCGAACAGAATGCCCAGCGCATTTTGCAAAATCATGTGATAGGCGAAAAACACCCAGGTATTCTTGAACGCCGTCCAGAACCTGAGCGAAACCACGGGATCGGTGAACAGCCGCACGTAGTTGGCGAAACCCACGAATTCGCGTGCGCCGGTGGTACCCGAATAAAGCGAAAGGCGCACCGAGTCCAGCAACGGATACGCCATAAACACCAGGTATACCGTGAGTGCGGGCAGGATGTAGCGCATCCAGTATCCCCCGCTGGGGTTGATGCTGCCGCCTCCCCGGCCCAGCGCGGTGTAAGACTTCGCCGTCATCAGCATCCCTCCTATAAAAATAAGAGAGGCGAGGCGTGAGCCCGCCCCTCTCATATGTACGACCCTATTGCAGCGCTGCCAGGGTGTCGGCGGCGGCCTGCGGGGTGGTCTCGCCGCGGCAGATGGCGTTGAGCTGCTCAACCATCGGCGTGTAGTAGTCCATCATCTTGGGCCAGATGAAGCGGGCGTCGAGCGTCTTGCCCTGGTTGAGGGCCAGGATGTCGGTCACGCGCTCGTTCTTAAAGGTGATGGGGGCGTTTATCATCGGGAAGAAGCCGGCGGGCAGGTAGTCCGCGGTGATCTGCGCGCCTTCGGGCGTGGCCAGCCAGGCGAGGAAGGCCTTGACTTCCTCGGGGTGCTTGGTGGCGTTGTTGCCGGTGATGCCCATGTCGGGGTGGAAGCACACGCCGGCCGTCTTGCCCGCGGGCGCGGGGAAGGTCATGGTGCCCCAGTCGGTGTCGTATTCGTCCTTGAGCGGGCCGCAGCTCCAAGAACCGTCGATCAGCATCGCGGCGTTGCCCATGCCGAAGTACACGTTGGCATTGTCGTTATCGATCGCCTCAAAGCTCTCGGGCAGGAACGGAACCAGCTTCGCGAAATCCTCGAGAATCTCGACGAACTGGGGATCGTTGAACTTCTTTTCCTTGGTTTCGTAGGCGACACGACCCTTGGAGTCGATGTAGTTGGGGATCATGCCCAGCAGCACACACTCCAGGATGTCCCAGTTGGAGGCGATGCCGTTGGCGAACACCGTCACGCCGTTGTCCTTGAGCTTCTGGCACATGGCGATGAATTCCTCATACGTCTGAGGCAGTTCGGTGATGCCGTTGTCGGCGAAGATCGTCTTGTTGTAATAGATCGGCTGGGACACAGCCGCGAAAGGCACCGCGAACAGCTTGCCGTCGGCGGCGGTCCAGGGCTCGAGGCTGGTGGCCGCGAAGTTGTCCTTCACGCCCGCGACGTCCGAGCAATCCATTGAGAAGCCCGCGGTATAGAGCTCCTCGCCGGTGGCGTAGGAGCGGGAATAGTAGAGGTCCGGGCCGGTGCCCGAGTCGAGCTGCAGGCGCAGCACCGAGTTGTACTGGGAGGACTGAGTGGGCTCGAACACGATCGTCACGCCGGTGAGTTCCTTGTATTTGGCGAGCAGGGCGTCGACCATGGCGGCGTCGGTGTTGCGCCAGGAGCCCATGGTCAGCGTGACGCCCTCCGCCAAGACAGTAAAGGGCGCAATCGCGAGCAAGACCGCCAGCAGGAGCACGACCAGTTTCTTCATAAAAACAACCTCCTTCAAACTCTTGATACAAACGCGCAAACGCGCAGTTGCGCGCGATATCCCGCAAAGTCCCGGACAAAACGCTACTGTTGGCAGAAACTTTATTTTTTCACGCATAACAATAATATCACGGCCGCAGGAAATTTGCAAGGGGTTTTCTCAAGCGCTCGAGGTGCGTTAGCAAAGGGGGCAACGCAAGGCCCGCGCAAGACCCGCGCAAGGCGATGGGGACTCGGGCCTGAGCCCCGGCGGGGCTTGGGGCCCTCAAGAGTCCCTCCATCGCACACGCGGAAAATGCGGGGGCCTTGGCTTTATTCCTCCAGCAGGAATTCGGTCATCGCCTTCAGGTTCTTTTCGCGGTTGGGCACGTACACCGCCATGCCCGAGATGCGCTTGGCCTTGAACGAGTTGTCGATCGGGATGCGCAGCTGGCGCACCTCGCTGTCCTTGAGCTGGAAGGCGGCCGGGGCCAGCGCCATCATGTCTATGATCGACATGTCGGTCTCGACCTTGTCCATGTTGTTCATCGCCAATTGCGCCAGTTCCATCATCGACTTGCCCTTGATCTTCTCCATGCACTTGAGGATGACCTCGCGCTGGCGCACCGTGCGCCCGGCGTCGCCGTTGGGATCGCCGTAGCGGTAGCGGGCGTAGGCCTGCGCCTGCTTGCCGGTCATCAGTTGCTCGCCCGCTTCTTGGAGCAGCCCGTCCTTGGTCGGCAGGCCCAGCACCTTGTTGTCCCACTTGATGATGGCGTTCACCCGGGGCACGTACTTCTTCTCCACGGTCAGCGTCAGCCCGCCCAGTTGGTCGATCACGCTGGCCAACGCCGAGAAATCGACCGCCACGTAGTGATCGACGTCCACGCCGAAGTTGAGCTTAAGCGTCTTAATCAGCAACTCCGGCCCGCCGAACACGTAGGCGGCGTTGAGCCGGTTGTTCTTTTTCCCGGGGATCTCGACGTACAGGTCACGCTGGAACGAGGTCATCTTGATGCAGTTGTGCTCGGCGTCCAGCGTCATGAGGATCATCGTATCCGAGCGTCCGGTCTTTTCCTTGGGACGGCGGTCGAGCCCGATCAGCAGGATGTTGGTCATGCCGCCCACCGCCGCGAGCGCGTCCTGCTGCTGCGCAATGCCGTCGGCCACATCTTCCAGCGCGACCTCCTCGTCCGGGTCGTGGTTGACGTCGTCGTTTTCGTCGGGCTGATCCATATCGTACTCGTCCCCCAGGTATTCGCCCTCGACGCTGATCGGTGCGGGCGCAATCGGCACGGCCAGCGCGGCCGCGCACCCGAGCGTCAACACCACCGCAACGAGCAGCGCCACAACGCGCCGCCAACCGCTCAACTGCCTGTTCATCTGCCTTCTCCTCGCTTCTCTCGTGTGGTTTTAGCTATAAGACGCATCAAAACGCGGAGAAGTTGCGCCTGCCGCGCGCGCCGTGATGAGTTTGCGTTGAGTTTTTGCGTCCCGTCACCGCGCGTAGATCTGCGCGTCGGTGGGCACCTGGTCACTCATCGTGCCGTCCAGGTAGCTGCCGTAGGCCGTCATGTCAAAGTAGCCGGTGCCGGTCAGGCCGAACAGGATGATCTTGGCCTCGCCCGATTCTCGGCAGAAAATGGCCTCGTCCATAGCGCAGCGGATCGCGTGCGCCGACTCGGGCGCGGGCAGCACGGTCTCGAGCCGCGCGAACGTGACCGCCGCGTCGAATACCTGCGTCTGCTCGTAGGCCACCGCCTCCATGTGCCCGTCGTGATACAGCTTCGACAGGATCGGCGACATGCCGTGATAGCGCAGCCCGCCCGCATGGTTGGCCGACGGGATGAAGCCCGAGCCCAGCGTGTACATCTTGGCCATCGGCGTGATCTTGCCGGTGTCGCAGAAGTCGTACTCGTACCGGCCGCGCGTGAGCGAGGGGCAGGAGGCGGGCTCGACCGCGATGAAGCGCGTGTCGCGGCGCCGTCCGATCAGCTTGTCGCGCATGAACGGTGCGATCAGCCCGCCCAGGTTGCTGCCGCCGCCCGCGCAGCCGATCACGATGTCCGGGTACTCGCCGAACTCCTCGAGCGCCGTATAGCTTTCCAGGCCGATGATCGACTGGTGCAGCAGCACCTGGTTCAACACCGAGCCCAGCACGTAGCGGCACTCGGGCGTAGACACCGCCGCCTCCACCGCCTCGGAGATCGCGCAGCCGAGGCTGCCCGTGGTGTCCGGGTCTGCGGCCAGGATGCCGCGCCCGGCGTTGGTCGTGCCGCTGGGGCTGGCGATCACCTTTGCTCCGAAGGTGCGCATGACCTCCTTACGGTAGGGCTTCTGATTGTACGAGCCCTTGACCATGTAGACGGTGAGATCGAGCCCGAACGCCGCGCAGGCCTCCGACAGCGCCGTGCCCCACTGGCCCGCGCCGGTCTCGGTGGTGAGCGACTTCATGCCCTGCTCCTTGGCGTAGTAGGCCTGCGCCAGCGCCGAGTTGAGCTTGTGGCTGCCGGAGGTGTTGTTGCCCTCGAACTTGTAGTAGATGTGCGCGGGCGTGTTCAGCGCCTGCTCCAGCCGGTAGGCGCGCACGATGGGCGAGGGCCTGTAGATCCGATACATGTCGGCCACCTGTCCCGGGATCTCGAATTCGGCCGTGTCGTCGTCGAGCTCCTGGCGGATCAGCTCGTCGCAAAACACCAACCTGAGGTCGTCAAACGTCATCGGCCGGCGGGTGCCGGGGTTCATCAGCGGCGCGGGCTTCTCGGGCATGTCGGCGCGCAGGTTGTACCAGGCGCGGGGCAGCTTGTCCTCCGGCAGGTAGTAGCGATAGGGGATGCGCTTCATGATGTCGTCCTCCTCGTAAAGTATTTGCCGGTCGCGAGCGACAAAAATAGTCTGTCCCAATCTCATGGGACAGACTAGAAGTCTGCGGTGCCACCCGTGTTGCCGAAAATCGGCCGCTCGCTTTCGCATACCAGCATATGCGCTTCGATGATAACGGATGAAGCTCCCGTCGGATACTAGCGGGGGAATCGCCGACCAAGGCACGCGCGCGGTGACGAGCCGATTTTCGTCAGATTGGGCCTTGAGAAACCGAAGGCGCAGCAGCGCTGCGTCGAGGATTCGAAAGGCCCGAGATGGCGGAAATGCAGCCGCCATCGTGCGTGGGATTTGATCGGTGGTTCCCTTACGTTCGCTCCGCCCTCAGCGGTCCATTCGGCGCTCATCCGGTTGCCGCACTCACACCGCCGGCGGCTCTCTGGGAATCGGACGCTGCGCGTACTACTCCGCATCACAGGTTTGCGCATAATTATACCGATGCGCGGCGCGCCGTCAAGCCCTGTGCCGAAAATTTACATAAGTACTACCGCGCGTTCTCCTGTTCGAGCGCCCGTTTCATGGCCTCGATCGGGGCTTCCTGGCCGGTCCACAGCTTGAAGCCGATCGCGCCCTGGTAGACCAGCATACTCAGCCCGTCGAGCGTGTGCGCGCCGCGCAAACGCGCCGCCTGCAAAAACGGCGTGTCGGCGGGGTTCGGGATCACGTCCTGCACGATCATGCCCTCGCCGATGTCCTCGTAGCGGATATCGGGGCGGCCTGAATCAGGGTACAGCCCGACCGAGGTGGCGTTGATTAAGATGTCGCACGCCGGGATGGGCACGGTGCCGATCCAGGGGATGAACGAGGCCCGGCACTCGGTCTTTTCGTTGACGAGCCGCGCCAGCGCCTCGCCCTTGTCTACGTCGCGGTTAATCAGAATGATCTCGCGCACGCCCGCCAGCGCGCACTCCACGCAGATCGCGCGCGATGCGCCGCCCGCGCCGAGCACCGTAATCCGCTTGCCGTCAAGCGTCACGCCGTTCCGCTCGATGCCCGCGACGAAGCCCTTGCCGTCGGTGTTGTGGGCGATCAGCCGGCCCCCTTCATTGACCACCGTGTTGGTCGCGCCGATCAGCTTGACCTCGCTTTCCTGCTCGTCGACGTAGCGCAGCGCCTCGATCTTGTGCGGCACGGTCAGGTTGATGCCCGCAAAGTTCATCGCGCGCATGCCCCTGAACGCGTCCTCGAGGTCTTGCGGCCTCACCAGCAGCGTCAAGTAGCGAAAATTGAGGTTCCGTTCGCGAAACGCCGCCTCCTGCATTGCGATGGTCGGGTTCTCGTCCACCGGACACCCGAACACGCCCACCAGCTGCGCGCGATAATTCTTTTCCATAAGGCGGCTCCTTTCCTTGTCATGAAGATAAAAGGGGCGGGCGACCGCAGGCCGCCCCTACGCAATCGCGCGGATCGTTTGCAGACAGGCCCCCGCCCGGTTCAGGGCGTCGTCGGTCACACAGTAGAACACGATCTCATAGAAATGCTCGTCCCCGTCCATGAACACCGCGCCCAACTCGCCCTCGGCGCGGTACTTCAGGTATTCGACGCCGTTCTGCTCGCAAATCTCCACCCCGTCGAGAAACTCATCGTCGCGGTACTCGTCGTACAACTCGTCCTTGGTTCGCCCGTCGGTCGCGAACGTGCGCACATACAGTTCGAGCTCGTCGTCGATGGCGGCGTACACCATGCCCTCCGCGACGTCGTCCGCGGTCAGCTCCTGCGCCTCGAGCGACGCCGGGCGGTCGAGCAAGAACGCACCGCCGAACTCGACGCCCAAATCCTCCTGCGCCATCGCGCGCACCCCGAAGCACATCGTCAGCGCCAGCGCGAGCAAAAGCGCTCCCCATCGCCTCATGGATCCACCTCCAGCCTGCATTTCCGATTCAAAAGCAGTATACCACAACCGTGCGAAAAAGAAAACCTCCCTTGACACCCCTTTTGCGGAAGGGTAAAATGGGGTATCATAGGATGTCATCGCTTAAGGAGGACGCCGTCATGGAGAGAAAGACGCCCCTGTTCGATCGGCACGTGGCCGCAAACGCGAAGATCGTGCCGTTCGCCGGCTACCTGATGCCGGTGCAGTACGAGGCGGGCGTGATTGCCGAACACATGGCCGTGCGCAAACAGGCCGGGCTGTTCGATGTGTCGCACATGGGCGAGTTCATGCTCGAGGGCCCGGACGCGCTCATGAACCTGAACCACTGGCTGACCAACGACTTTACCGGCATGGCGGACGGCCAGGTGCGTTACTCGCCGATGTGCAACGAGGCGGGCGGCATCGTGGACGACCTGATCGTGTACCGGTTTGGCGAAGAGCGCTACATGATCGTGGTCAACGCCTCGGGGCGCGAGAAGGACTATGCCTGGATGAGCGCGCGCCTGAAGGGCGACGCGCGGCTGACCGACCGCTCGGACGCGCTGTGCGAACTGGCGCTGCAGGGGCCGGCCGCCAGGGAAATCCTGTCAGAGCTGACCGATCCCGATCTGCTGGCGCAGAAGTACTACTATTTCACGCCCGAGGTTGCCGTGGGCGGCATCCGCTGCCTGATCTCGCGCACCGGCTACACCGGCGAGTTCGGCTACGAGCTGTACGCCGATGCCGATCAGGCCGAGCGCCTGTGGGATATACTACTTGAAGCCGGCCGCGCACACGGGCTGATCCCCTGCGGGCTGGGCGCGCGCGACACGCTGCGGCTCGAGGCTTCGATGCCGCTGTACGGGCACGAGATGACCGATGAGATCACGCCGTTCGAGGCCGGGCTCGGCTGGGCGGTGAAGCTGGCCAAGGACGACTTCATCGGCAAGTCGGCGCTCGTGGAGAAACCCGTCCTGCGCACGCGCGTGGGGCTCAAGGTCACCGGCAAGGGCATTGTGCGCGAGCGCCAGGCGCTGTACATGGGCGAGCGCCAGGTGGGGTTGACCACCTCGGGCACGCACCTGCCGCTGCTCGGCGGAGCCTATGCGATGGCGCTCATCTCGCCCGAGGCGGCCGAGGTCGGCACGGCGCTCGAAGCCGACGTGCGCGGGCGCAGGGTGGCCTGCGAGGTGGTCGCGCTGCCATTCTACAAGCGCGAGAAGAAATAGCATCATGAATTGCATTGAGGAGGACATGCCCTATGAACATCCCCGCGAATTTGATGTACGCCAAGTCGCACGAGTGGGTGGAATTCCTGACCGAAACGACCTGCCGGGTGGGCATATCGGACTACGCGCAGCACGCGATGGGCGACATCGTGTTCGTCAACCTGCCGGCGGCGGGCGACGAGGCCACGGCAGGCGAGGCGCTGTGCGACCTTGAATCGGTCAAGGCGGTGGCCGACGTGTACAGCCCGGTCAGCGGCACGATCGCCGAGGTGAACGGCGAGCTCGACGATCAGCCCGAGTTGCTCAACACCGCGCCCTATGGCGCCTGGATCGCCGAGATCCACAATGTAACCGGCCGCGACGGGCTGATGGATGCCGAAGCCTACCGCGCGCACTGCCAAGCGGAGGAGCACGCGTAATGGGTAGCTATGTGCCGAGCACCGACCGCGAGCGCGCGCTGATGCTCGAGAAGGTCGGCGTTTCCGGGGTGGACGCGCTGTTCGCGGACGTGCCGCGCGAGGTGCGCTCGGGCAAGCTTCACCTGCCCGAGGGGCTCAGCGAGATGGAAGTGGCGGCGAAGGTTTCCGCGATGGCCGCGAAGAACACGGTGTTCCGCTCGATCTTCCGCGGCGCGGGCGCGTACCACCACTACATCCCCTCAATCGTTAACTCGGTGACCGGCAAGGAGACCTTCATGACCGCCTACACGCCCTACCAGGCCGAGATCAGCCAGGGCGTGCTGCAGTCGATCTTTGAATACCAGACCATGATCTGCGAACTGCTTGGCATGGACGCGGCCAACGCCTCGGTATACGACGGCGCGAGCGCGGCCGCCGAGGCCGTGCATATGTGCGTGGACAGGAAGCGGCCGGTGGCGCTGGTCGCCGCAAGCGCCAAGCCGCAGGCGATCGCCACGATATCGACCTACTGCGAGGGCTCGGACACCGAGCTGGTCCTGATCCCCGAGCGCGACGGTCGGCTGGACGAAGCCGCGCTCGCCGCCGCGCTGGGCGCGCGCGCGGCCTGCCTGTACCTGGAATCGCCCAACTTTTTCGGGCTGATCGAGGACGCGCAGCGCATCGCCGGGCAGGTGCACGCGGCGGGCGCAAAGCTGATCCTGGGCGTGAACCCGATCGCCTGCGCGCTGTACAAGACGCCGGGCGAACTGGGCGCGGACGTGGCGGTGGGCGAGGGCCAGCCGCTGGGCATGCCGCTGTCGTTCGGCGGGCCGTACCTCGGCATCATGGCCGCGACCCATGCGATGACGCGCAAGCTGCCCGGCCGGATCGCAGGCGAGACCACCGACGCGGACGGCAACCGCGCGTTCGTGCTGACGCTGCAGGCGCGCGAGCAGCACATCCGCCGCGAGAAGGCGTCCAGCAACATCTGCACCAATCAGGCGCTGTGCGCGATGACCGCGGCCTGCTACATGGCCGCGATGGGCGCGGCCGGCATGCGCGAGGCGGCGCGCCATTGCCACGCCAAGGCCCATTACCTGATGGAGCAACTGGGCGGCATCCCCGGCTTTGAACGGGTGCACGGGGGCGCGTTCTTCCACGAATTCGTCACGCGCTGCCCGATCGACGCGGACGCGCTGGCAGAGCGCCTGGCCGCGCAGGGCATCCTGGCCGGGCTTCCGGTCGCGGACGGCATCCTGTGGTGCGCGACCGAGTTGAACACCAAAGATCAGATCGACGAGCTCATCTTGGCGGTAAAGGGGGCGGTGCAATGAAGCTGTTGTTCGAGAAGGGCGCGATCGGCCGGGGCCTGGACCTGATCGGCAAGCTGGACGTGCCGGACGCCCCGCTGCCCGATACCCTTGTACGTGCGCGCGCGCCGCGCCTGCCGGCGCTGTCGGAGACCGAGCTCAGCCGCCACTACCGCGCGCTCGAGAAGCGTACGCACGGCGTCAACGACGGGTTCTACCCGCTGGGCTCCTGCACGATGAAGTACAATCCGAAGATCAACGACGAGATGGCGGCGCTGCCCGGCTTCCGCGCGGTACATCCGCTGCAGCCGGTCGGCACGGTGCAGGGCTGCCTCGAGGTGCTGACGACCGCGGAGGCGCTGCTCGGCGAGGTCACCGGCATGGACCGGATGACGTTCCAGGGCGCGGCGGGCGCGCACGGCGAGCTGCTGGGCCTGCTCATAATCAAGGCCTACCACAAGTCGCGGGGCGATGCCGCGCGCAAGAAGATCATCGTGCCCGACGCGGCGCACGGCACCAACCCGGCCTCGGCCTCGATGGCCGGCTTCGACGTTACGTCGATCGCGTCGAACGCCGACGGATGTGTCGACCTCGACGCGCTGCGCGAAGCGGTCGGGCCGGACACCGCCGCTCTGATGCTGACCAACCCCAACACGGTGGGCGTGTTCGACCGAAACATCCTCGAGATCACCAGGATCGTACACGAGGCGGGCGGGCTCAGCTACTACGACGGCGCGAACCTGAACGCCATCATGGGCGTGGTGCGCCCGGGCGATATGGGCTTCGACGTGATCCACCTGAACCTGCACAAGACCTTCTCCACGCCGCACGGCGGCGGCGGCCCCGGCAGCGGCCCGGTGGGCGTGAAGGCCTTCCTCGCGCCGTTCCTGCCGAACAATCAAGCGGTGAAGACGGCGGACGGCTATGCCTTCGAGATGCCCGCGCGGTCGGTCGGGGCGATCAAGGCGTTCTACGGCAACTTCCTGGTCGTGGTGCGCGCGCTGACCTACGTGCTGTCGCTGGGCGCGGAGGGAATCCGCGAAGCCGCTCAAAACGCGGTGCTGAACGCGAATTATCTGGCGGCGCTGCTCAAGGATACCTACGATCTGGCGGTCGACGGGCTATGTATGCACGAGTTCGTACTGACGCTTGCGAAGCTCAAGCACGAGACCTCCGTGTCGGCGCTCGACGTGGCGAAGGGGCTGATCGACCGGGGCATCCACCCGCCCACGATGTACTTCCCGCTGATCGTGCCCGAGGCGCTGATGTTCGAGCCCACCGAGACCGAGCCGATCGAGGTGCTCGACGAGGCCGCGCAGGCGATGAAGGAGCTGTGGACGCTGGCGCATGAGGACCCCGACGCGCTGCACGCCGCTCCGGTGACGGCGCCCATCCGCCGGCCCGACGAGGTGGGCGCGGCGCGCAACCCGAAGCTCAGGTACCAGTTCCCGGAATAGAGAACGAGGTTTTACGAAGCCGGGACGGACAAGTCCCGAACAACAAGGTGCCGCCCGCCGGGCGGCACCTTGTGTTATGACCGCTCACGCGGGAGATGGCGTTTACTCTGCACTCACCCTCGCCCTGGCCTCTTCCGCCAGGCCGAGATCCCAGAGCATGCTGCAGCACAGGTATTTGTCGCGAATCTCGCGCGCACCGGTGTAGGCGTTTTTGGCATCTTGATCGCTGATGCCGAGCGCGGCGGGCGTCATCGGCGCGCCCATGCCGCGCATCAAGTCGGCGATGTGGGCGGTATCGGGCAGCTCATCCTCGATAAAGCCGAGGATCCGGTCCCAGTGATCGACGATCTTATCCAATCGCGCCGCGTGCCTGGCCGGGTCGTTCTTGCGCGTCTTTTCCTCGATCTCCAGGATTTGCGGCGCGATCGTGCCGAACACGCGCCGGACCATGTCCGCCCACGCGGCCTCGTCGAACGCGGCCATGGCGGCCATACCCCGCTCGCGGTCGGGCACGATGGTCCTGATCCAGTCGTACAGCTTCAATGTGACCAGCGTGCCCACGCCCACCTGGATGCCGTGCAGGTCGGCGTGCTCATGCCGCTCCATGGCCATCATCTCCCACAGATGGGAGAAGTAATGCTCGAGCCCCGACGCCGGGCGCGATGTGCCCGCGAACGACATCGCCACGCCCGACAGCACCAGTCCCTCGGTAATCGCCTGTACGACCTGCGGGTCGCGGCTCGTGATCTTATCGGCATTGTCGACGATGCTCTTGACCGAGCGCCGCACCAGCCGCGCGACCTCCTCGCAGTAATACTCGCCCGTGACCAGGTTCGAGATGCGCCACTCGCACAGCGACACGTACTTGGCGATCATGTCGCCAAACCCCGCCCACAGCATGCGCATGGGCGCCTCCGCCAGGATGTCGGTGTCGGCGATGATCGCGGCCGGGCAGGCGTTGTACACCGTGGTCTTGACCTCGTTCACGTGCATCGACGACGAGGATGAGGCGTAACCGTCCATCGACGGCGCGGTGGCCACCACCGCTTGCGGCTTGCCGGCCGCGAAGGCCACCACCTTGCACAGGTCGTTAATAACGCCCGAGCCCACCGCCAGCACCAGGTCGCACGCGGGGTCCAGCGCCATCGTAATCGCGCCGACCGCCCATTCGTCGGGCTCGACCGCCTCGCGCGGGATGATAAACAGCTTGTACGGGATGTTCGCGGCCCTCAGCAGCGCTTCCACCCGCTCGCCCGCCGCGCGATGGGTGTTACGGTCGCACACCACGAACGGATGCACCGCGCCCAGCGCCGCAAGCGTCTCGGGGAGCTTCTTGATCGCACCCGCGCCCGAATGGAAGACGCGCAGTTCCGACGCGTGGCGATGTCCGCACGCGCATTCAAAACCCTTGGGGTCGAGCATATCCTCGATGGACAATTTTGAGAACTCTGTCATCTGCCTGCCTCCTTGACGTCTCTTCCCATTCCCCTCAGCGGAGGGAAATGAGGGGTTCGCGGTCTACCCGATCACGCCCTTGATCCGCCGCACGCCCGCCGAGGACGACTCCTCTTTTTGCAGCTTGAACCGCTTAAGGTCGCCGGTGTTGGCGGCGTGAGGGCCGCCGCAAATCTCCTTCGAGAACGCGCCCATCGAGTACACCTTGACGCGCTCGCCGTAGCGGCTCTCGAACAGGCCGATCGCGCCCTGCGCCTTGGCCTCCTCGACGGTCATCTCCTCGACGGTCACCGGCGCATTCGCCTCGATGTAATCATTGACCAGCCGCTCGACCTCCTTCTTCTCCTCGTCGGTCATCTTGCGCGAGAATGAGAAGTCGAACCGCAGCCGCTCGGCGGTGATGTTGGAGCCCTTTTGCTTGACCTCGTCGCCCAGCACCGCACGCAGCGCCGCCTGCAGCAGGTGCGTCGCGGTGTGCAGCTTGGCGGTTTCCTCGGTGGAATCGGCCAGGCCGCCCTTGAAGCGCTGCTCCGCGCCCGCCTGCGACAGCGCTTGGTGCTGCTTGAAGCGCTCGGCGAAACCTTCCTCGTCCACGGTAAGCGCGCGCTCGGCGGCCAACTCCTTGGTGATCTCGATCGGGAAGCCGTAGGTGTCGTACAGCTTGAACGCGCTTGCGCCGTCGATCACAGAGCCCGTAAGCCGCGCAACCGCCTTCTCAAACTCGCGCAGGCCCTGCTTGAGCGTGCGCTGGAAGCGCTCCTCCTCGAGGTTCAGTTGCTCGACGATGTGCGCCTCGTGGCGCTGGAGTTCGGGGTATACGTCCTGGTACTGGCGGATGACGACCAGCGCGATCTGCGCGCACGCGCCCTCGGGCAGGCCGATCGTCATGCCGTGGCGCACCGCGCGGCGGATCAGCCGGCGCAGTACATAGCCCTGATCGACATTGGACGGGGTCACGCCGCGATCGTCGCCCAGAATGATCGTGGCCGTGCGCAGGTGGTCGGCGACGATGCGCATCGAGCGGGTGATTTCCTCGCTCGCGCCGTATGATTTGCCCGACAGCTCCGCGATCTTTGAGACGATGTCCGAGAACAAATCGGTCTCGTACACCGATTTCACGCCCATCAGCACGCCGATCGTACGCTCGAGGCCCATGCCGGTATCGACGTTCTTCTGCTCGAGCGGCGGGAAGCTGCCGTCGGCCTGCTTGTTGTACTGCATGAACACGTCGTTCCAGATCTCGAGGTACCGCCCGCAGTCGCAGGCCGGCGAGCAGTCGGGCCCGCAGGGGGCTTTATCCGTAATCACGAACATCTCTGTGTCGGGGCCGCAGGGGCCGGTCGTGCCGGCGGGGCCCCACCAGTTGTTCTTCTTGGGCAGGAAAAAGATGTGGTCGTCGCGGACGCCGACCGAGCGCCAGAGGTCGGCCGCCTCGTCGTCGCGCGGCGCGTCCGCGTCTCCCGCGAACACCGAGAACGCCAGCCGGTCCTGATCGAGCCCCAGCCAGTCGGGGCTGGTCAAAAACTCCCAGCTCCACTCGATCGCCTCTTTTTTGAAGTAGTCGCCGAGCGACCAGTTGCCCAGCATTTCGAAGAAGGTGCAGTGGCTCTCGTCGCCCACCTCGTCGATGTCGCCGGTGCGGATGCACTTTTGCACGTCGGTCAGGCGCGTGCCCATCGGGTGCTTCGCGCCCAGCAGGTAGGGCACCAGCGGATGCATGCCCGCGGTAGTGAACAGCACGGTCGGGTCGTTCTCGGGGATCACCGAGGCGCTGGGGATCACGGCGTGCCCCTTCTCCTCGAAGAATTTCAGAAACAGACTGCGCAGCTCTTTACTGCTACGGATGTTCATGGTCGGTTGCCCCCTTCAAAAAATAGACGCCCCGCCCCGCCTCATGCAAGGACAGAAGGCGCGTTTTCGCGTCTTGCAATTCGCTTCCGATTATACCCACCCACCGCGAGCTCTGTCAAATTAAGTTTGTCCCAGCGATGTGCCCCGTCGCGTCGGCAAAAATCGAAATGCAGGAACCGAAGGGTTAAAAATTCATTTCTTGCGTTAAAACCCGGTAACCATGGCAGGATATCGCGGTTTTTCATAGAATGCTTTATCCCACGCTGCAAAACGGCGCAGGTAACGATGTTTAAAGGGGAGAACAACCATATGCCTCTGACGCTATCCGAGCGATGCCTGCGCATCGCGCCCTCCGCCACGCTGGTCATCGACGCCAAGGCCAAGGCCATGATCGCCGCGGGCGAGGACGTAATCAGCTTCGGCGCGGGCGAGCCTGATTTCGACACCCCCGAGTACATCCGCGACGCCGCCAAGGACGCGCTCAACCGGGGCGTGACGCGCTACACCGCGTCGGCGGGCACACTTACGCTGCGCAAGGAGATCTGCGAGAAGCTTATGCGCGACAACGGCCTTACCTATGACCCGGCGGATATCGTGGTCTCGAACGGCGCGAAGCAGTCGCTGTTCAACGCGCTGTCGGCCCTCGTGAATCCGGGCGACGAGGTGCTGCTGCCCGCACCCTGTTGGGTAAGCTACCCCGAGATGGTTCACATGGCCGGCGGCACAGGGGTCCCGGTGCCGGGCGAGGAGAAGGACGGCTTCGTGGTCACCGCCGCGCAGTTGCGCCCCTATGTCACCGAGCGCACCAAGGCGCTGATTCTGAACTCCCCGAACAACCCCAACGGCTGCGTCTGGCCGCGCGCGCTGCTTTCAGGCATCGCCGAGCTGGCGGTCGAAAAGGGCTTCTACGTGATCTCGGATGAAATTTACGAGAAGCTGATCTACGGCGGGCAGGAGCATGTCTCGATCGCGTCGTTGGGCGAGGCGATCAAGCGGCAAAGCATCGTGGTCAACGGCGTGTCGAAGGCGTTCGCGATGACCGGCTGGCGCATCGGCTACGCGGCCGCCCCGCGCGCGGTCGCCAAGGCGATGGACGCGTTCCAGAGCCACTCCACCAGCGCGCCCAATTCGATGGCGCAGTACGCGGCGGCGGTCGCGTTAACAAACGGCGAACAGCAGATCGAGGACATGCGCCGGGAGTTTGACATCCGGCGGCATCTGATGTACAATGCTGTGAGCCGTATCTCCGGCCTGAGCACGCACATGCCCGAAGGCGCGTTCTACATGATGCTGAACATCTCGAAATTGCTCGGCAAGCGCCTGAACGGCCGGGAGATCACCGGCGCGGACGATTTCGCGGAGCTTCTGCTGGCCGAGGAAAAGGTGGCGGTGGTACCGGGCACCGCGTTCGGCGCGCGCGACCACGTGCGCGTAAGCTACGCCACCGCGCAAGAGACCATTCGATTGGGCCTTGAACGCATCGCGCGCTTCGTCAAGAGACTCGAATAAGGGGAACGCAGATGAGACTAGCCGTTTTTTCCGACATGCACGCCAACGAAATCGCCCTCGCGACCTGCCTATCCTATGCCGACCATGTCGGCGTCGACGGCTATGTTTTCCTGGGCGACCACCTGACCGACTGCCCCTACCCGCGCCGCACGCTCGACCTGATGCGCGCCGCCGCGCGGCGGCTGCCCACCTGGATGCTGCGCGGCAACCGCGAGGACTACCTGCTGGGGCACCACGACGATCCGGACGACGGCTGGAAGATGTCCTCGAATACCGGATCGCTGCTGTACACCTACCAGAACCTGACCGAAGAGGATTTGCAGTTCCTGCGCGCCATGCCGATCACCGACGTGATCGCTCTCAAGGATTGCCCGCCGCTGGCGATCGCCCACGCCACGCCGATGAGCAACAACGTGCTGATCTATCCGGGCACGGAGGCGCTCGAAAGCGTGCTGCGCGAGTGCCCCCAGCAGACGATCCTGTCGGGGCACAGCCACTTCCAGTTCCGCTACGAGTCGGGCGGCAGGCAGCTGGTCAACCCGGGCGCGGTGGGCATGCCGACGTACGGCCAGCCCAAGGCGCAATTCGCGCTGGTGACCTGCCTGGGCGGGCGCTGGAGCGCGCGGCTGATGAACGTGGACTACGACAAGGAGGCCGAGCTCAGGCAGTTCGAGGAGAGCGGCCTTATGGACATGGCGCGCGTGTGGGCGCTGGCGGTGATGAAGACCATCCGCCAAGGCGGCTCCTGGCCGACCGACTGCCTGGCGCTCGCCCGCAAGCTCTGCCCCGGCGACCAGGAAATCCCCGAAGTCTGCTGGGAGGAAGCGGCGTCGCAGCTGGGGATTGGGCGGTGACAAATCATAAAAGGTAAAAGGGCTGTGGCGTCATGACGCCGCAGCCCTTCTTGCTACCCCTCCAACCACCCTACGCCCACGCTGCCGGTACCCAGGTGCGCGCCGAGGACGGGACCTACGCGGCGCTGCTGAACGCGGTAGCCGGCGGATTCGAGCTGGGCGGTCAGCTGGGCGGCTTCGTCGTCGGCGAGGAAGCGCTCGACGAGCAGCCCGCCCTTGGCCTCCTTGACGAACTGGCGCAGCTTCTTCATCTGCTCGACGCGGCCGCGCGCGACGCCGCAGGACACGATCGAGCCGTCGGTGACGGTCAGGATCGGCCGGATGTTGAGGATGGTCGAGATCGACAGCCTCACGTTGCCGAGGCGGCCGCTGCGCCGAAGCGGCTCCATGTCGTCGACCGAGAAGGCGGTGTGCACGCGTTCGCGCAGCGCCTCCAGATGCCGCGCGGTCTCGAACAGCTGCGCGCCCGCGTGGATCACCTCGCGCGCCTCGCGGATCAGCAGGTACAGCCCGCCGGCGACGGACAACGAGTCGACCACGGCGATATGGTGGCCGTCCATCTCGCGCGCGGCCAGCACCGCGTTGGCGTAGGTGCCGCTCAGCCGCGAAGAGATGGTCACGCACAGGATGTCGTAGCCGGCCTTGCGCAGCCGGGCGAACGCGTTCATGAACGCGGGCAGCGTGGCCTGGGAGGTGTGCATCGTTGAGATGTGCCTCGCCACCAGCCGCTCGGCGTCGTCGCTGTCCTCGATGAAGCCCTCGCTCACGCCCTGTTCCCCGCCGACCGTGTAGCTCATGGGCACCATCACCACGCCCAACTGAGCCGCCTCTTCGCGCGTCAGATAGGCCGTGGAGTCGGTCACAATGGCGATCATAGCGCGTCCCCTCCGATCCTGCGGAACTTGTGGTAGCGGCGGTCGAGCAGCGCCTCCGCCGGCATCGCCCGATAGCGCTCGAATGTCTCGATGATCTCGCGTTTGAGCAGCGCCGCGCGCGCCTCAAACGCGCCCTCTTCGGGCAAGATGCGCTCGATCACGCCGAAGCCCCTGAGATCCTCGGCGGTCAGCTTCAGCTGCTCGGCGGCTTGCGGCGCGCGCGCGGCGTCCTTCCACAGGATGCTGGCCGCGCCTTCGGGCGAGATCACGGAATAGTAGGCGTTTTCCATCATCCACACCTCGTCGGCCACCGCGAGGCCCAGCGCGCCGCCGCTGCCGCCCTCGCCGATCACGATCGACAGGATCGGCGTCTTGAGGCCCATCATCTCGCACAGGTTCTCGGCGATCGCCTGGCCCTGGCCGCGCTCCTCCGCGCCGATGCCGCAGAACGCGCCCGCGGTGTCGACGAGGCACAGCACCGGCCGACGGAACTTCTCGGCCAGCTTCATCTGGCGCAGCGCCTTGCGGTAGCCCTCGGGATGCGCGGAACCGAAGTTGCGGCGAATCTTATCCTGTATCTCGCCGCCCTTTTCTATGCCGATCACGGTGACCGGCATCGGCCCGAGCCAGCCGAGGCCCGCGACCACCGCCGGATCGTCCTGATAGCGCCGGTCGCCGTGCAACTCGATGAAGCCGTCGATCAAGGCGGCGATGTACGAAAGCGCGGTCGGCCGCTCCTTGGCGCGCGAGCGCTGTACGCGGTCGTATGGCTTCATGGCGCATCCCCCTCTGTGTGCAGCCTGAGCAGCGAGCCCAGCATTTCCTTCATGTGACGGCGGTCGGCGATCGCGTCGACGAAGCCCTTCTCGCGCAGAAACTCGGCGGTCTGGAAGCCCACGGGCAGCTTCTGCCGGATCGTCTGCTCGATCACGCGGGGGCCTGCAAAGCCAATCAGCGCGCCCGGCTCGGAGAGCGTGATGTCGGCCTCCATGGCGAAGCTGGCGGTGACGCCGCCGGTGGTGGGGTCGGTCAGCACCGCGATGTACAGTTGTCCCGCCTGCGCGTGGCGCATGACCGCGCCGCTGGTCTTGGCCATCTGCATCAGCGACAGGATGCCCTCCTGCATGCGCGCGCCGCCCGATACGGTGAAACCGACGACCGGCAGTTGGCGTTCGGTCGCGTGCTCGAACAGCCGCGCGATCTTCTCGCCCACCACCGTGCCCATCGAGCCCATCATGAACAGATGGTCCATCGCGAACAGCGCGCAGCGCCGGCCCCCGACCTTCGCAAGGCCGGTCAGAACGCCCTCGCTCTCGCCGCTTAGCGCGCGCGCCTTGGCGAGCTTATCCTCGTAGCCGGGGAAGCCCAGCGGGTTGGCGGACTTAAGCTCGGCGTTTGTTTCTTCAAACGAGCCGGGATCGACCGTCAGCGCGATGCGCGCGCGCGCGCCCAGCCGGAAGTGGTGCCCGCATTGGGGGCACACGTCCGCAGACTCGCGCAGCTCCGCCGCCGGCATCATCTTGCGGCATACGGGGCAGGAGGCGTACAGTTCGCCCGGCACCGCGGGCTCGGTCCGCGGCGCGTCGCCGCCCTCCAAGGTATTCCCGGGCCTGCGGAAGCGAAACAGGTTTTTTGGCGGCATGCGTTCTACCTCCCGTTCAGATGGCCGGTCGTGTAGCTGCCGTCCTCAAAGGCGGCCTCCTCGAGCAGGTCGGACTGCAAAAAACCGGTGTGATCGACGCCCTCGATCACCATCTCGCACAGCGCCGCGCGCATCTTGCGGATGGCCTCGGGCCGGGTGGGCGCGTGCACGATCAGCTTGGCGATCATCGAGTCGTAGAACGGCGGTACCTCATAGCCCTGGTAGAGCGCCGTCTCGAAGCGCACCTGCGGCCCGCCGGGCACATGCAAAATCCCGATGCGCCCGGCGCAGGGCCGGAAGTTCAGCGCCGGGTTCTCGGCGTTGATGCGGCATTCGATCGCGTGGCCGGCGAGCGCGATGTCCTCCTGAACAAACGGCAGCGCCTGACCCGCCGCCGCGCGGATCTGCCACTTGACCAGGTCGATGCCGGTGACCATCTCGGTGACCGGGTGCTCGACCTGCAGCCGCGTGTTCATCTCCATGAAGTAGAACTGCCCGTCTTTCGTCAGCAGGAACTCGACCGTGCCTACGCCCTCGTAGCCGACGGCCAGGGCGGCGCGGACGGCGGCGTCCTGCATCCGCGCGCGCAGCTTCGCGTCCACCGCCGGGGAGGGGCTCTCCTCGATCAGCTTTTGGTTCTTGCGCTGCATCGAGCACTCGCGCTCGCCCAGCGCGACGGCGCGGCCCTGCCGGTCGCACAGCAGCTGCACCTCGACGTGCTTGACGTCCTCAAGCAGCTTTTCGAGGTACACCTTGCCGTCGCCGAAGGCCGCCTGCGCCTCGTTCGACGCGGTGAGATACGCCGCCGTAAGTTCCTCCGGCCCGTCTACGCGCCGGATGCCGCGCCCGCCGCCGCCGGAGCGCGCCTTAATCAGGAGCGGATAACCGATGCGCGAAGCCTCTTCTTTCAGCGCCTCGACCGATAAAACGACGTCGCTGCCCGGCACCACGGGCACGCCCGCGGCCACCATCGTGCGGCGCGCCTCGTCCTTGTCGCCCATGCGGCGGATGACGTCGGCGGACGGGCCGATGAACTGGGTCCCGCACTGGCCGCACAGCTCGGCAAAGCGCGCGTTCTCGGACAGGAAGCCGTAACCCGGGTGGATGGCCTGCGCGCCGGTCACGGTCGCCGCCGACAGGATCGCGGCCATGTTGAGGTAGCTGAGCTGCGCGGCGGCCGGGCCGATGCACACGCTCTCGTCGGCCAGCGCCACGTGCAGCGCGCTCCGGTCGGCCTCGGAGAACACCGACACCGTGCTCACACCCATCTCCTTGCAGGCGCGGATCACCCGGATGGCAATTTCGCCCCGGTTGGCAATCAAGATCTTGGGAAACATGATTGTTCCCCCTTCACGGAATGATGAAGGAGAACTCGCCGGAGGCGCACAGCTCGCCGTCCACCGAAGCTTCCCCCTTGACCACATACAGGTTCATCTTGGAGCGCAGCAATGCGGCCGACACCGTGAGCGTCTCGCCCGGCCGAACCACGCGCCTGAAGCGCGCCTTGTCGATTCCGGCGTAGTAGGCCGTTCGGCCCGCCAGCTGATCCTTGAGCAGCACGCAGCTGGCCTGCGCGATGACCTCGCACGTTACGACGCCCGGCACCACCGGGTTGCCGGGGAAGTGGCCGTCCAGGAACCACTCGTCGCCGCGTATGCGGTAGCTGCCGCGCGCCGTACCGTCCTCGGCGAGCAGGGCCTCGTCGAGCAGCAGCATCGCCCCGCGATGGGGCAGGATGTTCATGATCTCGTCTCGGTTCATGGCTCTACCTCAACACAATTTGAATAAAGTCTGGCCGAACTCGACCACGTCGCCGTTGCCGACGCACACATCGACCACCTCGCCGCCGCGGTCGGATGTAATCTCGTTCATCAGCTTCATGGCCTCGATGATGCACAGCACGTCGCCCTTCTTCACATGGCTGCCCACCTTGACGAAGGGTTCCGCCCCCGGCGCGCCCGCGGCGTAAAACACGCCCACCAACGGCGATTCCACCTCGTAGGTGTGGTTGAAATCGACGGCCGAACCCTTCGGCTCGTCGGGTAGGGGGAGCACGGGCGCGACCGACTGAACGGTCTCAACGGCCGGGGCGGCGCCGGCGACGGCCTGACCGCGCTCAATGCGGACGGTGGTCTCGCCCTCGCTGACCTCGAGCGCGGTCAGGCCGTGCTCCTGAGCGATGCGCGCCAGTTCCCGAATCTGCTTGATGTTCATGGCGTCCTCCTGAGCGCAATCGCGCCGTTGTGGCCGCCGAAGCCCAGCGACACCGACAGCGCCGCGCCGAGCTGCGCCTTGCGGGCTACGTTCGGCACGTAGTCGAGGTCGCAGGCCGGGTCGGGCTCATTCAGGTTGATCGTCGGGGGCACGACGCCCTTGCCCAGCGCCAGCGCGCTCACGATCAGTTCGATCGCGCCCGCCGCGCCCAGCATGTGGCCGGTCATCGACTTGGTGGAGCTGATAAGCGCGCGCCGCGCCGCGTCCTCGCCCAGCGCTTTCTTGATCGCCAGCGTCTCGCTCGCGTCGTTGAGCGGCGTGCCGGTGCCGTGGGCGTTGATGTAGAGCTGGCCCTCGTATCCGCCCGCTTCCGTAAGCGCCAGCCTCATCGCACGCGCGCCCTGCGCGGCGTCCGGGTCGGGCGCGGTGATGTGGTGGGCGTCGCAGGTGTTGCCGTAGCCGACCACCTCGGCGTAGATTGTTGCGCCCCGCGCGCGGGCGTGTTCGTATTCTTCGAGCACGACGATGCCCGCGCCCTCGCCCATGACGAATCCGGCGCGGCGGCGGTCAAACGGCAGGGACGCCTGCTCGGGGTCGCGCGTCTCGCTCAGCGCCTTGCAGTTGGTGAACCCCGCCACGGCCAACGGGTTGATCGTGGCCTCGCTGCCGCCGGCCATGACCGCGTCGGCGTAACCGTGCGCAATCTGGCGGAAGGCCTCGCCGACGGCGTGGGTGGAGGTGGCGCAGGCGGTGACCACCGGCAGGCAGGGCCCCTGACAACCGTAACGGATGGCGATGTTGCCGGCGGCGATGTTGCCGATCATCATCGGGATGTACAGCGGCGACACGCGCGAGGGCCCGCGCTCGAGCAATTTCTGATGCTCGGCCATGAAGGTGCCCATGCCGCCGATGCCGCTGCCCACGCAGACGCCGAGCCGCTCGGAGTCGACCGCGCCCACAATCCCGCTGTCCTCGGCGGCTTCGGCGGCGGCCGCCATCGCGTACTGGGTAAACAGGTCCATCCTGCGCGCGTCGCCGCGCTCGATGCCGTGCCGCTCGGGGTCGAAGTCCTTGACCTCGGCGGCCACACCCACCTTGAAGGCCGCGCTGTCAAAGCGCGTGATGGCGGCAATGCCGTGAACGCCGCGCGCCAAATTGTCCCATAGCGTCGCCACGTCGTTGCCGACGGGCGATATCGCGCCCATGCCGGTGATGACCACTCGCCTCATTCTACACACTTCCTCCGAATTGGTTCTCTCCCCTTCCCCTCCTCGGATGGGAAGGGGGTTCGCCCTTACATCGATAATCCGCCGTCCACAGGCAGTACCACACCGGTGATGTAGGCGGCATCCGGCCCCGCGAGGAACGCGACCGCCGCGGCGATTTCCGCGGGATCGGCCATGCGCCGGGCGGGCACATCCGCAAGCGCCTGCGAAAGCACTTCGCCGTCCATCGCGCCCGTCATGTCGGTTTCGACGAAACCGGGCGCGACCGCGTTGACGGTGATGCCGCGCGAGGCCACCTCGCGCGCCACCGACTTGGTGAGCCCGATCATGCCGGCCTTGGCGGCGGCGTAGTTGGCCTGACCGGCGTTGCCGATCAGCCCCGACACCGAGGTGATGTTGACGATTCTTCCCGAGCGCCGCCGCACGAAGTCGGGCAGCAGCGCGCGGATCAGGTGGAACGCGCCGTTCAGGTTGACGTCCACCACCCGCCTGAATTCATCCGCGCTCATGCGCATGGCCAGCTTGTCGAGCGTCACGCCCGCGTTGTTGACCAGAATCTCGGGCAGGCCCAGTTCGTCCTTGACCCGCTTGACGGCCGCCTCGACCTGGGCGTAGTCGGCCACGTCGCAGCGAAGCGCCAGCGCGCGCGTTCCCTGCGCCTCGATCGCCTGCACGGCCTCCTCGGCGGCCGCGGCGTTGCCCGCGTAGAGGATCGCGACGTCCGCGCCCCCGGACGCCAGTTTCAGCGCGATCGCGCGGCCGATCCCGCGCGAACCGCCGGTGACCAGCGCAACTCGTCCCTTCATGCGTTCAATCCCTCCATGCAGGCGCGCAGGCTCTGCTCGTCCTCCACATTGAACACGCGCGCGGTAAGCGTCCTGCGCGTAAGGCCGCCGAGCGTCGTGCCCGGGCCCACCTCAATGAAGGTGGTAACGCCCGCCTCGGCCATCGCGCGCACGCTGTCCTCGAAGCGCACCGGCGAGGCCACCTGGCGCGAAAGCAACGCCTTCAAATCGCCCGCGTAGGGCCTGCCGGTCGCGTTGGCGTAGAGCGGGATATCGGGCGCCTTCAAATCGACACCCGCGAGGTACTCGGCCAACCCGGCCTCGGCTTCGCGCATCCACGGCGAATGGAACGCGCCGCTGACGTTCAGCCGCATCACACGGCCGCGCTGCGCCGTGACGGCGGCGGCCAGCGCGTCGAACCGGTCCTCCAAGCAGGCCACGACGATCTGACCGGGGCAGTTGTAGTTGACGGGATAAGCCTCGCCCACCTGCGCGCAGACGGCCTCCACCTGCCCGGCGGAAAGCCTGAGCACCGCGCCCATCGCACCCGGATGGCGCGTGGCCGCCGCCTGCATCAGCTCGGCGCGCCGGATCACCAGCCGGAACGCGGCCTCAAACGGCAGCATGCCCGCAAACGCCGCCGCCGCCACCTCGCCCAGCGAGAACCCGGCCGCGCAGTCGGGGGCCACCCCGGCCTCGCGCGCGGCCAGCGCGCAGGCGTAATCGACCAGCATCAGGCAGGGCTGGGTGTTGACCGTCTGCCTGAGCGCTTCGTCCGGGCCCTCGAAGCACTGCGCGAGCGTGCCCGGGCGGATCGATTCGGCCTCGTCCATCGCCTTGCGCGCGGCGGTGCTGGCTTCGTAGATCGAGCGGCCCATGCCCGCCTTCTGCGCGCCCTGTCCGGCGAACAAGAATGCTATCTTACCCATTTGCTCGCCCCCAGCAGGATTGCCTCGGCCTCGGAGAACATCTCGCGGATGATCTCGGCAGCGGGCTGCTCCTTCTTTACCATACCCGCGGCCTGGCCCGCCATGAAGCTGCCCTGCTCGAGATCGCCCTCCACGCTGGCCTTGCGCAGCGAGCCCGCGCCCATCTGCTCCAACTGCTCGTTGGTCACGCCCGCGTCGTACTCCTTCTCGCCGAAGGCAAAGGCGAACGGGCTCTTGAGCGAACGCACCGGGTGGCCCAGCCGGCGGCCGGTCACGATGGTGTCGATCTCGCGCGCGGCGACGACCTTCTTCTTGTAGTTGTCGTGGATGCGGCACTCGTGCGCGACCAGGAACCGCGTGCCGCACTGCACGCCCTCGGCGCCCAGCATAAAGGCCGCCGCCACGCCGCGCCCGTCGGCGATGCCTCCCGCCGCGATCACCGGAATATCAACCGCGTCGGCGACTTGCGGCACCAGCGTCATCGTGGTCAGCTCCCCGATGTGCCCGCCGGCCTCGCAGCCCTCGGCGATCACGGCCGCCGCGCCGTCGCGCGCCACGCGTTTGGCGATGGCGATCGAGGGCACCACCGGCACCACCTTGATGCCGGCGGGCACCCATTCCTTCATGTAGATGCCGGGCAGCCCCGCGCCGGTGGTGACCACCGGCACGCGTTCCTCGAGGACGATCCTTGAAACCTCCCGCGCGTGCGGGCTCATCAGCATCACGTTCACGCCGAACGGCCTGTCGGTCATCGAGCGGCACAGCCGGATCTGCTCACGCAGGTACTCACCCGGCGCGCTCATCGCCGAGATCAGACCCAGGCCCCCGGCGTTGGACACCGCGGCGGCGAGGTACGCCTCCGACACCCAGGCCATGCCGCCCTGGAAGATCGGGTACTCGATGCCGATGATGTCGCAGATTTTGCCCGAAATCATGCGTTCTTCGCCTCGTCGATCACGCGAACCAGGTCGGCCATCGTCTTGATGCTCGGGCTGAGCTCGATCGTCACGCTGAATTCGTCCTCGAGGTTCATCGCGAGGTCGGCGAGGTCGAGCGAGTCCAGCTTCATCTCCGGGAAGGTGCTCTCCGGCTTGATGGCAGAGCGCTCGATGCCCTTGTAGTCCGCGACCATGGTCGCAACCTTGTCAAACGTCATGGTGATGTCCTCCATAAAAATTGTTGTTTCTATCTGGAAAAGGTCATGCCTTTGTCCATTCGATGACGCAGGCGCCGGTGGTCAGCCCCGCGCCGAACGCGGCCAGCGCCAGGCGGTCGCCCGCCTTGAACCGGCCCGCGCGGTTCAGTTCGTCCAGCAGGATGGGGATGCTGGCCGAGGAGGTGTTGCCGCGGCGCTCGATGTTGGTGGGGAACTTGTCTTCCGGCTGCCTGAGCCTCGCGCGCACCGCCTCGACGATGCGCTTGTTGGCCTGGTGCAGCACGAAGCAGTCGATGTCATCGGGCGTCAGGCCGGCCTGGCCGATCACCGTCTCCAAATCGCGCAGGCAGCTCGACACCGCGAACCTGTAGACCTCCTGCCCCTCCATGTGGATGCCCGCGAACGCGCGCGCCTTTGTGCCGAAGGGGCTGCCGCCCGGCTCGGCGTCGGCGTACAGAATCTGCTTCGCGCCGGCGCTGGTCAGCTTGAGCGCCTTGAGCGCCTCGCCCGGCCCGCACAGCACCGCGCCCGCGCCGTCGCCGAACAGCACGCAGGTGGAGCGGTCGGTCCAGTTGGCCAGCCGCGACAGCCCCTCCGCCGCAACGACGAGCACCGCGCGCGCCTTGCCCGACGCAATGAAGGCGTCGGCCGCGTTCAGCGCGTAGGGAAAGCCCGAGCAGGCGGCGTTCAGATCGAACGCCGGGCAGGGAAGTCCCATCTGCGCCTGCAAGAGGCTGGCCAGCGAGGGGGTGATGGTGTCGCCCTGCAGGGTCGCGCAGATCAGCAAATCGACGTCCGCCGGCGAAACCCCCGCGTCCTCGAGCGCGCGTGCGCCCGCCTGCGCGCCGAGGCCCAGCAGCGTTTCATCCGCGCCCAGGATGCGCCGTTCGCAGATGCCGGTCCGGCTGCGGATCCACTCGTCGCTGGTGTCCAGAAATTTGGTCAGGCGTTCATTGTCAACGCTCAAGGCCGGCAGCGCGCTGCCGGTGCCCCATATGTTCAAAGAGAGTCTCCCCTTTCGGCGTCCTCGATCTTTCCGCGCAGGAACAGATCCAGCTTGCGCACGCCGGCGATCAGCGCGCGCCGCTCGTTTTCGTCAAGCTCCCCGGCCACGGCGCGCACCATCTGGCGGTGGAAGTAGCGGTGCGCGATCTCGGCGCGCAGCCCTTCCCCGGTCAGCCTGACGCGCACCCGCCGGCCATCCTCTGAGCATCGGTTCTTGGTGACGTAGCCCTTTTTCTCCAGGCGCTTGAGCGCCACGGTGACCGAGGGCAAGGTGATGTCGAGCTCCTGCGCCAGGTCGGTCACGGTGCGCCCAAGCGTGCGATCCGCGCCGATGCGCTCGAGCAGGTGCATCTCGCTGATCGTGAGCCGCGTATCGCTGAGGTCGCGCAACATGACCTCCTCGACCTTGACGATCGACCGGTAGGCCCGCACCAACAGCTCGTTGAGCTCCGCCAGATAAGGATCCATACGCGCCGCTTCCCATCATTTAATTAGCTTAACTAATTATAGGGAGGGCAGGTAGGGTTGTCAAGTGAAATTTGGCCTGCGAACAGGTAGACTGCCGCGCGGCTGCGTAAAATGTGCCGAGACACACAGGAGGGGCCGGAACCCCCTTATGTACCTCGGCACATTCACATCGGCGCGGCCGATGGCAGACCATTAAGTTATGATGCACACCGGCGCAGCCGGGCGCGCTTCCCGTCCGCCTGCCGCCCGGAGGCCCTCAGGCCGACAGGCAAGCGGCCTCTCCCCCACGGCCCAAAGCATTTTGCCCGCAGGCAAAAAGACGTCGAGCTTATTCTCCGTAGTACGCCTGCCGATAGATCTCCATCAGCTCGGCCACCAGCGGGTAGCGGGGGTTGGCGGTGGTGCATTGATCCTCGAAGGCGCGCTCGGCCAAGCCGGGCAGCGCGTGCAGGAACGCCTGCTCGTCCACGCCGCAGTCGCGGATGCTCAGCGGCATGTTGAGCCGCTTCATCAGCGCGCGCACCGCCTCCACGAGCGCCTTGATCTGGTCTTGCTGGCTGTCCTTTAGATCCGCGAGGTCCAGCCGCCGGGCGATTTGCGCGTAGCGGTAGTCGGCCACGAACTCGCCGTACTTCGGGAAGGTGGGGAACTTGGTGGGCTTCCCAGCGTTGTAGGCGATCACGTAGGGCAGCAGCACCGCGTTGGCGCGGCCGTGCGGGATGTGGTATTCGCCGCCCAGCTTATGCGCCAGTGAGTGGTTGATGCCCAGGAACGCGTTCGAGAACGCCATGCCCGCGATGCAGCTGGCATTGTGCATCTTTTCCCGCGCCACCAGGTCGTTTGGATCCTCGTAGCTGCGCGGCAGGTACTTGAAGGTAAGCTCGATCGCCTTGATCGCCAGGCCGTTGGTGTAATCGCTGGCCATGACCGATACGTAGGCCTCAATCGCGTGGGTCAGCACGTCCAGGCCGGTATCGGCCACGATCGACTTGGGCAGGGTGTCGGTGAACTGCGGGTCGATGATCGCCACGTCGGGCGTCAGCTCGTAGTCGGCCAGCGGGTACTTGATGTTGCCGTTCTTCTTGTCGGTGATGACCGAGAAGCTGGTCACCTCCGAGCCGGTGCCCGAGGTGGTGGGGATGGCGACGAACTGCGCCTTCTTGCCGAGGTTCGGGTAATGGAACGCGCGCTTGCGGATGTCGATGAATTTCAGCTTCATTCCGTCGAAGCTGGTGTCCGGCTGCTCGTAGAACAGCCACATGCCCTTGGCCGCGTCGATGGCCGAGCCGCCGCCCAGCGCGACGATCACGTCGGGCTGGAACAGGTTCATCGCGCGCACACCCCGCTCGATGGTCTCGACCGACGGATCGGGCTCCACCTCGGAGAATATCTCGTAGTGCACGTTGCCGCGCTTCTTGAGGTAGTAGGTCAGTTTGTCGATGTAGCCCAGTTTGACCATCGCCGGGTCGGTCACGATGAACGCGCGGCTGATGCCCGGCATGTCCTGCATGTATTGGATGGCGCCCCTCTCAAAGTAAATCTTCGGCGGGATCTTAAACCACTGCATGTTCGCCCTCCGCTTCGCCATGCGCTTTTTGTTGATGAGGTTGACCGACGAGATGTTGGCCGTGGTGCTGTTGTGCCCGTAGGAGCCGCAGCCCAGCGTCAGCGAGGGCGTGTTGGTGTTGTAGATGTCGCCGATCGCGCCTTGGGACGAGGGCGCGTTGGCGATTACGCGGCCCACCTTCATCGCCTCGGAGTAGCGCACACACAGCGCCTCGTCGTCCGAGTGGATGACCGCCGAATGCCCGAGCCCGCCGAGCTCGAGCATGCGCCGCGCGTACTCGAAGCCCTGCTGTTCGTCGCGGCACACGAAATAGGCCAGGATCGGCGACAGCTTCTCCAGCGACAGCGGGTACTCGGTCGAGGGCTCCGGGAGGCGCGCCAGCAGGATCTTGGTCCCCTTGGGCACGGCGAGCCCGGCGTTTTCCGCGATCCATTCGGCCGACTGGCCCACGATCGCGGGGTTGACCGCCATCTTCTCGAGGTTGATCGCGTAGCGGGTCAGTTTGTCGATTTCATCCTCCTTGAGGAAGTAGCAGTTGTTTTCGGTCATAAAGCGCTCGAATTCCTCATGGATGGCCTCGTCCACGATCGCCGCCTGCTCGGAGGCGCAGATCATGCCGTTGTCGAAGGTCTTCGAGATCATCAGGTCGGTGCAGGCGCGCCGGACGTTGACCTTTCGGTTGATGTAGCAGGGCACGTTGCCCGGCCCTACGCCCAGCGCCGGCTTGCCCGCGGAGTAGGCGCTCTTGACCATGGCCGAGCCGCCGGTGGCCAGGATCATCGAAATGCCCGGGTGGTTCATCAGCGCCGTGGTGGCCGCGACCGAGGGCGTCTCGATCCACTGAATCGCATGCTCCGGCGCGCCGTTCGCAACCGCCGCGTCCCGCAGGATGCGCGCGGCTTCCATCGAACACTTTTGCGCCGACGGGTGGAAACCGAAGATGATCGGGTTGCGCGTCTTGGCGCAAATGAGCGCCTTGAACATCGTGGTCGAGGTGGGGTTGGTCACCGGAGTGACGCCCGCCACCACGCCGACCGGCTCGGCGATCTCGACGTAGCCCTCGAGGTCATTTTCCTCCACCGCGCCCACCGTCTTGAGGTCCTTGATCGAGTGCCAGATGTACTCGGTGGAAAACAGGTTCTTGATGACCTTATCCTCGAACACGCCGCGCCCGGTCTCGTCGCGCGCCATGCGCGCGAGCCCCATGTGGTTCTCGATGCCCTTGAGCGTCATGGCGTGCACCGCCTTGTCCACCTGCGCCTGATCCATTCGGAGGTACTCGTCCTGCGCCTGGATCGCCCGCTCCACCAGAGCGTCGATCATCTGCTTAACATCCGCCTGTGTCTGAATATCTGGGGTCTTTTCCTGCTTCGACATGCCGCGCCTCCCCATCGGATAATGTTTTATCGATTTTCAATTATCCATTGGCATTCTACGTGATTGTGAAATGTTTATCAATATGAATTATGAGAATATCCGGTGAACTCTTTGTTGCGCGGCGGCGGGCATGTCCCGGGGGTGTTTCCCTCCGGTGGCGGGGGAATTGAAAGGGGAGCGACCGTCCGCCGGTCTTCGCCTCCCCCGCGGGGCGCATCCATTCCCCTCTTGGGAGGGGCGGCGCGCAGCGACGGGGTGGTGAGCCTGATGGCAGGGCTTGAAAAGCGGGTACGAAGACCTGGGCTACGCCCCGCGGGGGCCACCACCCCGCCTGCGGGCACCCCTCCTGGGAGGGGAATGGGTGGCCATTCCCCTCCTCGGAGGGGCGGCGCGAAGCGACGGGGTGGTGAGCCTGATGGCAGGGCTTGAAGAAGCAGGTACGGAGGCTTGGGGTTACGCCCTGCGGGCACCCCTCCGAGGAGGGGAATAGGTGGCCATTCCCCTCCTCGGAGGGGTGGCGCGAAGCGACGGGGTGGTGAACCTGATGGCAGGACTCGAAAAGCGGGTACGGAGGTTGGTTACGCCCTGCGGGGGCTACCACCCCGCCTGCGGGCACCCCTCCTGGGAGGGGAATGGGAAAGACCGCCCGCATAGCACGTTTGCCCGACGGCGGGCGCGAAGCGCTTCGCCGTTCGTTCCCTCATTCCTTCGTTCCCTTGTTTCTTCGTTGCTTCGCTCCCTTGTTTCTTCGCTCCCTTGTTCCTTCGTTCCCTTGTTTCCTCGTTCCCTCGCTTTTTCGTTCCCCCGTTCCCCTTCCCGGGGGAATGGGGGGCCGAAGCCCCCGTCACCGCGCGCCCACGGGCATGTACCGGGGGCGTGAATGCGATTGCGACCAAGGGAGGCCGCAGCCGACCGACTCGCAATCGCTTCCCGTCCGCCTGCCGCCCGGGAGGCCCCGCAGGGCCGAGAGGCAGGCGGCCCCGTCACCCCATCGTTCCCCCGTCTTCCGCCCGGAATTTCCCGCAGGAAATTCAGGAAGGCGGCCCCGTTCCCTCGTAACCCAAACGGCCTCGAAAGCTTTCCGCCCGGCCGCCCGGAGCCCGCAAAGCGGGCGAACGGGCAACCGGGCGGAAAGCTCTCGAGGCCTCGCCCTCAGGCGACCCCTACTTTATCCGCTACCATCGCGATGAACTCGCCGTTGGTGGGCTTATCGTCGGGCGAGAATACCTTGTAGCCGTACATGCGGTTGATCGAGTCGAGCCGGCCCCGGTTCCAGGCCACCTCGATCGCGTGGCGCATCGCGCGCTCCACCTTGCTGGCGGTGGTGCTGTAGCGGCGCGCGATGCCGGGGTAAAGCTCCTTGGTGATGCGGCCGAGCATCTCGTGGTTCTCGATCACCATCTTGACCGCCTCGCGCAGGTACTGGTAGCCCTTGATGTGGGCGGGAATGCCGATGGTCAAAAACAGGTTGGTCACCTGCTCGTCGGCGGTGTGGCGGGGCGCGCGGTGCATTTCGCCCGAGGTGACCATCTGCGGGTCGATGCCGTTGACTTCCTTGATGCGGCTGTAGAGCACCGTGAGGTCGATGGGCTTGACCATGTAGTAGCTGGCCCCGAGCTGCATGGCGCGCACGATGAAGTCGTCGCGCGACAGCCCGGTGACCATGACGACGCGCGGCGGGTCGGGCATCTCGCGCAGCGCGTCGAGCACGGCAAACCCGTCGAGCTTGGGCATGATAACGTCGAGCAACATCACATCGGGCCGCGCCGTGCGCAGCATCTTCAGCGCCTGATCCCCGTCGCACGCGCTACCCACGAGCTCGATGTCCGGCTTGTCCTGAAAGAAATCGCTCAACTGCTTTAGTATGGCCGGGTTGTCGTCTACCGGCAGAATGCGAATCTTTTCGTCCATCTCATCAGCTCCTTCGCGGTATATCTATGTGGAGCAAACGAGGCATATGACAAGTTTTAACCTAGAAAAACGGCGAAATCAAAGAAATTTGCCGCATACAGGGGCGGACGTAGCGGCAGACCTATAACAACCCCCGTATCTTGCCCTGGCGCGACGCTTCGACCAGGCACAAATAGGTGGCGACCGTGTCAAAGCGCGCGTCGTGCAGCGCGCCGCCGCCGCCGAACCACTCGGCCGACTTCTCGGCGATAAGCTCCCCGGTCACCCCGAAGAACTCGGCCAACTCGCTGAGCTTGGGCGGCTTGGGCCGGCCGGTGTTGACCTTGCGCTTCAATTGGGTGTCGCCGGTGAAGTAGTTCATCGTGCAAAAGGTCTTGAGCTTCTTGAGGTTCATCCCGCACCGCTCAAGCTCCACCCTGAGGTACCGGTCGTCGGCCGACACGTTGTGGCCCACCAGCATGTCGCAGCCGGAAAAATCTTCGAAGATCTCCTCGGCGCGGTCCTCGAAGCGCGCCCCGCCCGACAGCCCTAAGCAGTCCTCGATGCTCATGCCGTGCACCTGCTGCGCGCCCTCGCTCATCTCGTCGACGGCAAAGAACATGTTCTTGCCGCAAACCGCTTCCCCGTCCGCGCACAGGTAGGACAGCTGGCATATCTGGCCCGGCGTCAAATCGGTGGCCTCGGTGTCAAATACGATCAGCTTCATCGGTGCATTCGCTTTCTGTAGATTAGTAACCCCAACGATTATAGGGCAAAACCGGCAAAGCGTCAATATATATCGAAGCAAAATCCCCGGCGGCGCCTAATCTTTGCTTGACATCGTTTGTCCCGAAGTGTAAACTAATTCCGATAACCACGTCGCTTTGCCATTGTGATCAGTTGAAACATGCAGCCGGGCGACCGGTTTCCATCAAATTATTGTAAGAAAGGGGGAACATGTTCTTTGAATGTATTCGTTGCCATCATCCTCGCGCTCGTCGCGCTGGCCGTAGGCGCGGCAGCCGGTTTTTTGTATCGTCAGAACATCATGGAAAAGAAAATCGGCCGCACCGAAGAATTTGCCAAAAACCTGTACGACGAGGCGACGCGCAGAGCCGAAGAGCAGAAGAAGGAAAAACTGCTCGAGGCCAAGGAAGAGATCATCCGGCTCAAGTCGGAACTGGATAAAGAAGTCAAGGACCGTCGGAACGAAGTCACCCGCCTCGAGCGCCGGGTCAGCCAGCGCGAAGAGACGCTCGACAAGAAGCTGGACAACTTGGAAGTGCGCGAAGAGCACCTGAACCAGAAGTACAAGGACGCCGAGCGGCTTGAAGCCGAGGCGCAGCAATTGCACGATCAACAGCAGTCCGAGCTCGAGCGCATCTCCAACATGACGCTCGAGGAGGCGCGCCAGCTGCTGATCGGCCGCATCCAGAAGGACGCCTACCACGACGCCGCCGTGATGGTGCGCGAAATCGAGGCCAAGGCCAAGGAAGAGGCCGACAAGAAAGCGCGCAACCTGATCGCGCTGGCCATCCAGAAGTGCGCCGCCGACCACGTCGCCGAAACCACGGTGTCGGTGGTGGCGCTGCCCAACGACGACATGAAGGGCCGCATCATTGGGCGCGAAGGGCGCAACATCCGCACCCTCGAGACCGCGACCGGCGTGGATCTGATCATCGACGACACGCCCGAAGCGGTCATCATCTCCGGCTTCGACCCGGTGCGCCGCGAGGTGGCGCGCATCGCGCTCGAGAAGCTGATCGCCGACGGGCGCATCCACCCCGCGCGCATCGAGGAAATGGTCGAGAAGGCCAGGCGGGACGTGGACAACCAGATCCGCGAGGCCGGCGAACAGGCCATCTTCGAGACCAACCTGCACTCGATTCACCACGAACTGGTCCGGCTGCTGGGCCGGATGAAGTACCGCACCAGTTACGGCCAGAACGTGCTCAAGCATTCGATTGAGGTCAGCCACCTGGCGGGCGTCATGGCGGCGGAACTGGGCGCGGACGTCCAGTTGGCCAAGCGCGCGGGCCTCTTGCACGACATCGGCAAGGCGATCGACCACGAGGTCGAGGGTACGCACGTCACGATCGGCGCGGATCTGGCCCGCAAGTTCCACGAGTCGGAGGCGGTGATTAACGCCATCATGGCGCACCACAACGACGTGGAACCTCAAACGGTCGAAGCCGTGCTGGTCCAGGCCGCGGACGCCATCTCGGCGGCGCGTCCGGGCGCGCGGCGCGAGTCGCTGGAGAATTACATCAAGCGTCTGCAGAAGCTCGAGGAGATCGCCAACTCGTTCGACGGCGTGGAGAAATCGTTCGCCATCCAGTCGGGGCGCGAGGTGCGCATCATCGTCAAGCCCGAGGATGTGAACGACATCGGCACGCTGATCCTGGCCAAGGAAGTCGTCAAGCGCATCGAGCGCGAGATGGAGTACCCCGGCCAGATCAAGGTCAACGTGATCCGAGAAACCCGCGCGATCGATTTCGCGAAGTAATTGAGATATGGAATCAATTCCCCGTCAGGCAAGCTCGCCCGGCGGGGAATCCGTTTTCGATGTCACGAAAGAGAGGCCCACATGAACAGCTACCCCTACGGCTATTGCGGGATGCCCTGCGCACTGTGTACGCGCTACAGGACCGAGGGCAAGAGCCGCTGCCCCGGCTGCTCGCATGACGGGTACTATACCGAGCCGTGCAAGGTGCATCATTGCTGCGTGGCAAGACCGCTCGCCCACTGCGGGCTGTGCGGCGAGTTCCCGTGCGCGCGGCTCGGGAAGATGGGCGAGTTCAGCGATTTGAAAACCGATCACGCGAAGGAGCGGAACTGCGCCGCCGTCGCTGCGTCGGGCTTTGAACATTGGTATCGGGACTATGCGGAGCGCGCAGACCTGCTCACCGTCGCCTTGGCGAAGTACAACAACGGGCGGATGAAGCGGTTTTTGTGCGAGCTCTTCATCCAGCGAGACCTGAACTCGCTGAAGGAGATCATGCGCCGGGCCGAGGCGCTGTCGGGCAGCCCTAAGGAGGTCGGCGTGGCCTTCCAGGCAATCGCGCGGGATGTCTATTCCGCCGCGTCGATGTAATTGTACAGCGTGTATTTGGAGATGCCGAAGTACCGGCTCACCTTGTCGCCCGACTTGGTGATTAGAAACGCGCCGGTGCTCGACAGGAATTGGATGGCGCGGATCTTGTCCTCCTTGTTCATCAGCGCGACCGGCTTGCCCACCAGCGCGACCGACTGCTCGATCAGTTCGTCCAGCAGGTCGCTCACGTTCTGCACGATCTTCTCGGGCTCGTCCTTCTCGGCCTGGTCGGGGGTGATCAGCGGGCGCAGCGCGCCTTCGATCGCGAGCAGGTTGGTGATGTCGTAGTTGATCGCAAAGATGCCGTTTACCCTGTCCTGATCGTCCCGGATGTAGATCGTGCTGGACTTGAGGATGCGCCCGTCGCGCGAGCGCGTGAGGTAGTTCAGGTGGTCGTTGAGCTCGCCCTGCCCCGAGCGCAGCGCGTTCAGCACCGCCCGCGACGGCCCGTCGCCCAGCGAACGGTGCGTCACATGGCTGTTCTCGATCGCCACGATCGTATGCTCGGGGTCTGCCCCGTCCATCTCGTGCACCACCACCTCGCAGTTTTCGCCGAACTGCGCCGCAATGCCTTTCGCCAGCCGCTTTAAGAATTTCAGCTGCCCCTCGTCCATCGCCCGGCCTCCCAATCACTCGCGTAGGGGCGGCCCGTGGCCGCCCGCACCTGTTTTTAGTATACCCCAAGCGCCCCCACATTGCAATCCCCACGTACCTAAAAATTTTTTAGCAATAAAGAATATTTGTTGACAACGCCGGAAAAGCTGGTATAATGGAGCCATACGGGAGAAAGCCACCGAAAATGAAGACATCATGGGAGGAATCGGCCGTGGAGCAGATCAAGTGGACCCGCAATCAGATGCCTCAGACGTCCGATGGGCAGCTCAAGGTGATGGCGCTCGAGGAGATCAAAAAAGCGCGCGCATTCCACATGAGCTTTCCGCAGTACTCGGTAACGCCGCTCAGGCGGCTTTCCGGCATGGCGGGGCGGTTGAAGCTCAAGGAGCTGTTCGTGAAGGATGAGTCCTATCGCTTCGGCCTGAACGCGTTCAAGGTGCTGGGCGGCTCGTTCGCCATGGCGCGCTACATCGCCGGCGAGCTCGGCAAGGACGTGTCCGAGGTCACCTACGGCTACCTGACGAGCGAGAAGCTGAAGAACGAGTTCGGCCAGGCCACCTTCTTCACCGCGACCGACGGCAACCACGGCCGGGGCGTGGCGTGGGCGGCGAACAAGCTGGGGCAGAAGGCCGTGGTGCACATGCCCAAGGGGACCGTTTCAATCCGCTACGACAACATCGCCGCGGAAGGCGCGCAGGTGACGATCGAAGAGGTCAACTACGACGAGTGCGTGCGCATGGCCGCCAGGGAAGCCGCCGAGACTGAGCGCGGCGTGGTGGTGCAGGACACCGCCTGGGACGGCTACGAAGAGATTCCTGCCTGGATCATGCAAGGCTACGGCACGATGGCGATGGAGGCCGCCGAGCAATTGAAGGCGGCGGGCGCCGAGCGCCCCACTCACGTGTTCGTGCAGGCGGGCGTGGGCTCGCTGGCGGGTGCGGTGATCGGCTTCTTCGCGAACCTCTTCCCCGACAATCCGCCCGCGATGGTGGTCATGGAGGCGCAGGCCGCCGACTGCCTGTATCAGGGCGCGCTGGCCGCCGACGGCGGCATCCGCTTTGTGACCGGCGACCTGCAAACGATCATGGCCGGGCTGGCCTGCGGCGAGCCCAACACGATCTCCTGGGACATCCTGAAGAACCACGCCGCGGCGTTCGTGTCCTGCCCCGATTGGGTGGCGGCCAAGGGCATGCGCATGCTGGCGGCGCCCGTCAAGGGCGATCCGCAGGTGATCTCGGGCGAGTCGGGCGCGGTGGGCATGGGCCTGGTCTCGACGCTGATGACGGATGAGCGCTACGCCGCGCTCAAGGCCGCGCTCAAGCTCGATCAGGATTCAAAGGTGCTGATGTTCTCCACCGAAGGCGACACCGATCCGGAAAACTTTCAGCGCGTGGTATGGGACGGCGCGCATCGAAGCGTTTAAGATTCAATCATTCCTATGGGCGAAAGGGGCGTTTCACGATGGATTTCCAGAAGATCAAGGCGGCGGCCGAGGGCCATGAGCCGGCGATGACCAAGTTTCTGCGCGACCTGGTGCAAATTCCGGGCGAGAGCTGCGGCGAGGAGGGCGTCATCCGCCGCATCGCCGAGGAGATGAAGTCGGTCGGGTTCGACAAGGTCGAGATCGATTCGATGGGCAATGTGCTGGGCTACATGGGACACGGAGCGAAGCTGATCGCCTACGACGCGCACATCGACACCGTGGGCATCGGCAACCGCGACAACTGGACGTTCGATCCCTACGAGGGCTTCGAGACCGAGACCGAGATCGGCGGGCGCGGCGCCTCCGACCAGCTGGGCGGCATCGTGTCGGGCGTTTACGGCGCGAAGATCATGAAGGACTTAGGGCTTTTGAGCGATAAATACACCGTGCTCGTGACCGGCACCGTGCAGGAGGAAGACTGCGACGGGCTGTGCTGGCAGTACATCATCAATGAAGACAAGATCAAGCCGGAGTTCGTGGTCATCACCGAGCCGACCGACGGCAACATCTACCGGGGGCAGCGCGGGCGCATGGAAATCCGCGTGGACGTCAAGGGCGTGTCCTGCCACGGCAGCGCCCCCGAGCGCGGCGACAACGCCATCTACAAGATGGCCGAAATCCTCATGGAGGTCAAAGAGCTCAACAACCACCTGCACGTCGATCCCTTCCTCGGCAAGGGCACCGTGACGACCAGCGAAATCTTCTACACCTCGCCCAGCCGCTGCGCGGTGGCCGACAGCTGCTCGGTGTCGCTCGACCGCCGGCTGACCTTTGGCGAGACCTACGAGATGGCGCTCGAGGAAATCAGGAACCTGCCCTCGGCGAAGAAGTACGGCGCGGTCGTGTCGATGTACAAGTACGACCGTCCGTCCTGGACGGGCCTCACCTACCCCACCGACTGCTACTTTCCGACCTGGGTCATCCCGGAGGACCACCCGGCGACGCTGGCGATGGTCGAGGCGTTCAAGGGCATGTACGGCGAGCCCAAGGTGGACAAGTGGACGTTCTCGACCAACGGCGTGTCGATCATGGGCCGCTACGGCATCCCCTGCATCGGCTTCGGCCCCGGCAAGGAGGCGCAGGCCCACGCGCCCAATGAGAAGACCTGGAAGCAGGACCTCGTCAAGTGCGCCGCGGTCTATGCCGCGATGCCCACGCTGTACGTGAAATAGGCCGTCCCATTCCCCTCCCTCCAAGGGGCCACCACCCCGCCCTCTGGCACCCCTCCCGGGGCCACCACCCCGCCCGCGGGCACCCCTCCTAGGAGGGGAATGGGGAATGGGATGGGCTGACCGCGACACGAAGACAACAAAACAGTGAAGGAGCACACCCACCATGAGCAAGCTGAACAAGTACCTCGATACCCTGAAGAAGCTGGATGCCAAGGGTATGTACGACGGCGATTTCTTCCTCACCTGGGAAAAGTCGGACGACGAGATCCAGGCGGTGTTCACCGTGGCGAACGCGCTGCGCGACCTGCGCGAACGCAACATCTCCACCAAGATCTTCGATAGCGGCCTGGGCGTATCGCTGTTTCGCGACAACTCGACGCGCACCCGCTTCTCGTTCGCCTCGGCGTGCAACCTGCTGGGCCTGACCGTATCCGACCTGGATGAGGGCAAGAGCCAAATCGCCCACGGCGAGACCGTGCGCGAGACCGCCAACATGATCTCGTTCATGGCCGACGTGATCGGCATCCGCGACGACATGTACATCGGCAAGGGCAATGCCTACATGCACGAGGTCGTGGACGCGGTGACGCAGGGCCATGAGGACGGCGTGCTCGAGCAGAAACCTACGCTGGTCAACCTGCAGTGCGACATCGACCATCCCACCCAAGCCATGGCGGACGCGCTGCACCTGATCGAGCACTTCGGCGGCGTCGAGAACCTCAAGGGTAAGAAGGTCGCGATGAGCTGGGCCTACTCGCCGTCGTACGGCAAGCCGCTGTCGGTGCCGCAGGGCATCATCGGCCTCTTGACCCGCTTCGGGGCGGACGTGGTGCTGGCGCATCCCGAGGGGTACGAGGTCATGCCGGAGGTTGAGGAAGTCGCGAAGCGGAACGCGAAGAAGTCGGGCGGCAGCTTCAAGCGCACGAACAGTATGGCGGAGGCGTTCAAGGACGCCGACATCGTGTACCCCAAGAGTTGGGCGCCGTTCGCCGCGATGGAGAAGCGCACCGAGCTGTACGGCAATGGCGACAGCGACGGGATTAAGGCGCTGGAGAAGGAACTGCTCAAGCAGAACGCGGAGCATAAGGACTGGGAATGCACCGAGGACATGATGAAGCTGACCCGTGACGGCAAGGCGCTGTACCTGCACTGCCTGCCGGCGGATATCTCAGGCGTCAATTGCAAGGAGGGCGAGGTCGAGGCGAGCGTGTTCGACCGCTACCGCACCCCGCTGTATAAGGAAGCCTCGTTCAAGCCCTACATCATCGCCGCGATGATCTTCCTGGCGAAGGTCAAGAACCCCGCCAAGAAGCTGGGAGAGCTGGAAAAGGCCGCCGAGAAGCGCTGGAACGCCTAACCCCGCGTGAACGGTGAAAAGTCCGGAGGGCAAAGCCCTTTGGCGTGGCTGGGGGGTGCGCAGGGGCGCGGCCAGTGGCCGGCGAAGCGGCCGGAGCGGCCATTGCGAATTGAGCGAGGAGCCCCAACGTCTCCCGCGCAATCCCCGCGCCGTATCCCGTTCCCGGGCACGGGGAACGCGCGGCCGGTTTTGTTCCGCGGCGGCGCGGCCGTCCCCGATGCGACCGCAGGGAGCGAGTCCCCGCCGCGTAAAACATCCTGACCAAAAAGGGGGCTGTCGCCACAAATCGGCAGCCTCCCTGTGTATTGAATGGAGGAAAACCACATGGGCCAGAAAATCGTGATCGCGCTGGGCGGCAACGCGCTGGGCAGTAACCTGCCCGAGCAGATGATCGCCGTCAAGCGCACCGCCAAGACGATCGCGGGCTTGATCGAGCAGGGCCACGAGGTCATCATCTCGCACGGCAACGGCCCGCAGGTGGGCTTGATCCAGAACGCAATGGCCGAGTATAGCCGCGCGCACGGCGAGCCGCTCGCGCCGCTGTCGGTGTGCGTGGCGATGAGCCAGGGCTACATCGGCTACGATTTGCAAAACGCGCTCAGGGCAGAGTTGCTCGAGCGCGGAATCAAAAAGCCGGTCTCGACCGTGCTGACGCAGGTGCGCGTCGATCCCGAGGACCCGGCGTTTTTGAAGCCGACCAAGCCGATCGGCGCGTTCATGACCAAGGCGGAGGCCGACCGGCTCGCCGCGGAAAAGGGCTTCACGATGGTCGAGGACGCCGGGCGCGGCTACCGCCGCGTGGTGGCTTCGCCGAAGCCCTTGGAGATCGTGGAGATCGACACCGTGCGCGACCTGATCGCGGCCGGCCAGGTGGTCATCGCGGCGGGCGGCGGCGGCATTCCGGTGATCGCCCAGGGCCACCATCTGAAGGGCGTCGGCGCGGTCATCGACAAGGACCTCGCGTCCTGCTGCATGGCCAAGATGCTGGACGCCGACTGCCTGATCATTCTGACCGCCGTGGAAAAGGTGGCCGTCAACTTCGGCAAGCCCGACCAGCGGTGGCTCAGCGAAATGACGCCCGACGAGGCGCGCAAGCACATCGCGGACAACCAGTTCGCGCCCGGCTCGATGCTCCCCAAGGTGCAGGCCGCGCTCGACTTTGCCGAGAGCGCCCCCCGGCGCTACGCGCTGATTACGCTGCTGGAAAAGGCGGCGCAGGGCATCGCAGGCCAAACCGGAACGGTGATCCGGCAAATCGGCTGAACCGCTACGAAACGGACTCTGTGGCGCAAAGAAAGCGCGCCGCGGCCCTCCCTCTCCTCTCTCTGACGGCCCATCCTCCGGACGGACGCGTCAGAGGGAGCCAAAGAGGGGCGCGCGCCCTAAGCTACAGCCCCCGCGCCATATCACCGGGCTTCGTTCATGCGGATGTGCCCCTCTATGATCGGCGTGTAGGCTTCGGGTACCTGCCCCAGCAGCGTGCCGGCGTACGGCGGAATCCACCGGAACACATGACCGCGGGGGATGCCGGAAACCTGGCAGTACCGGTCCAGGTAATACTCGGCGAGCTCCCGCGACGCAAAGCCGTACGATACGTAGGAACAGGCGGCGTCCGCCGCCGGATCGCCCTTGCAGATTTGCAGCAGGTCGATGATCGTGTACGTCGTCCCGTCAAAGAAGACGTTGTCGGCGTGAAAGTCGCAGTGGCACAGCGCCCGACCGTCCGGCAACACGTCGAGATCCGCAAGCAGCCGCCGCTTGAGCTCGCCTGAGAGCCTGTCGTTGCGCTCAAGGTCGTTCCGAAAGCGCGCCTTGATGTCCGGCGCCCATGTACCGGCGTTGACGCTGCGCTGCAGACGGCATTGGAGGTCCACCAGCGCATCCATCGCCTGCTTGCGCCTGGCCGGGTCGGTCACCGCCCCCGACAACACTTCGCCCTTCACCCGATCCATGCGGATGCCGTAGCGCCCGTCTACGAGCAGCACCTCGTACACCCTCGGGCCGGGGAAATGCTCCCGCTCCAGGTTCGCCATGATGTACGCTTCGGAAAACACGTTACACTTCGGATAGCCTTCGCGGTACAGCTTGACCGCGTAATCATCCCGCGCGTACACGGTGGCCTGGGCGCCCCGCCCCACAACTTCCCCAAACAACTCTTCAAACGAACGGCCCACGCGGATCCCCTCCCATTGCTGACGGTATAAACCTTCATTCATGCCCTATTCGAACGCGCTGTCCGGCAGCGTCTGGCTAAACGGCGCGCTATACTTCTTGACCTTGCCCAGCACCCCTGCGCGCGCCGTGCCCGACAGGCGCTGGGTGCGGGCGTCGTTGACCTTGGGGTTGCTGCTCGTCGAGCAGGCGATCAGCTTGACCGATTCCTCCTCGACCTGGCCGGGGTCCGACCCGACCCGGAAGGTCTGCTGGAACACGATGTTGTCCATGTCGTTGGGCGTCAGGATGGCCGACGACAGCGTGCCCAGGCCGTAGGCGATGTACTTGCCCTTGTACTTCTCCACGCCGCTGACCACATGCGAGTGGTGGCCCACGACCAGGTCGGCCCCGGCCAGCACCGCCGCGCGGCCGATGTTGCGCTGCGCGGGCGAAGCGCCGTACACCCACTCCTTGCCCCAGTGGAACGACACCACCACCAGGCCGCACGTTTTGTTCAGCTGCGCGATCATATTCTTGGCCGACGTCGGCAGCGAGCGCGCGTTCAGCGCGTTGAACGCCAGAAGGCCCACCCGGACGCCGTTCACGTCCACGATCGCTTGGGTGCCTCCGGACGCGTACCGCATGTTGTGCGCCGTGACGGCGCTGCGGGTGTCGCGCGCGCCGACCGCGCCCAGATCCATCGAGTGGTTGTTGGCGTGGCCCACGACGTCCACGCCCGCGCGGAGCAGGATATCGGCGTAGGCCGGCTTGCCCCGGAACACGTAGCTTTTGGAGGCGTACCGCGTCGCGGTGCTCAGGTTGCTCTCCAGGTTGACCAGCGTGACCTCGTGATCCGCATTGAACGCACCCTTCAGCTCCCCGAGGAAGTCGCCCTTGTACTTGGCGTACAGACCGTCGTAGTACCGTTCGGTCGCGGGCGCCACTTGATGCGGGCGCGGGTCGCCGCCGATCGTGATATCGCCGGTCGCGGTGATGGTCACGAGCCGCCCTTCCTTCCCCATGCCGACGCGCACGAGACAGGTGGCCTTCGCCGCGCCCGCGGTGGCGGTGATCGTGGTGGTGCCCTTCGACAGCGCGGTCACCTTGCCCGCCGCATCGGCCGCCTCGACCGTCGCCACCGTCGGGTCGCTGCTCGTCCACGCAACCGCGCTGCTGGCGTTCGCGGGCTTGAGGCTGTATGGCAGCATGGCCACTTCGCCGACCTCCATGCTGCGCTGCATGGGCAACGAGATCGACTGGGCGGCGATCGCCTTCACGGTGATCTGGCAGGCGGCGACGCGCCCGTTGCCGCTGGTGGCGGTGATCTTGCATCGGCCGCTCTTCCCGCCCGCCGTCACGCGTCCCTGCTCGTCTACGGTGGCGATCCGCGGATCGGAGCTCTCCCAGCTGATCGCATGGTCTTCGGCCGGCGAGGACGCGGGCACCACGGTCGCCTTCAGTTGGAACGAGCGGTTCGCGGCCAGCACCTTGGCCGTCACGTTGAGCTTGACGGCCAGCGCGCGCGGATCGCCCGTCACCTTCACCACGCACACGGCGGTCTTGCCGTTGTGCGACCGGGCCACGATCCGGGTCTTGGCGGGGTTGACGCCCCTGACGAGACCGGTCGCGGGATCGACGCTGGCGGTGGTGGGGTTCTGGCTCGACCAGGCGAGCGACTTGTTGTAGGCGTAGGCGGGCAAGAAGCTCGCCCCGGACAGCTGGAAGGTCTCGCCCACGCCCAGCGCGATCTCCTGATGATCCAGCCGGAACGACTGAACCGGCGCGGCCTTGACGGTCACCATGCAGCGCGCCGACTTTTGCCCGGCGCCGCTGCCCGCCGCGGCCGTGATCCAGGCGCTGCCGGGCGCGCGCCCGGTCACCGCGCCCTTCTCGTCCACCGCAGCCACCGCCTCGTTCCCGCTCGTCCAGGTCACCTTCGCGCCGGACGGCGAGACGGCGGCGCTCAGGGTGATCTGCGTGCCCGCGAACAGCTTAGCCGCAGAGCGATTCAGCCGGATCGCCCGAACGGCGGGCTCGGCCCCCCCCGGCTCGGCCCAGCCGGGCACCGGGGACAAAGCCAGCACCAGCGCCAGCGCCAGCAGCATCCATCGTTTCATCATGTAGACACCCCTCTTGGCAACGCGTGGCGTGGCCGCATCCACGGCGCGCCGTCCGTACCCACGCATTCTTCTCTCTATTATATAATGACACAGCAACCACCCAAAATGTATCACTTGATCCTAAATTTAACAATTTATCTGGGTTCCGCCTCCCGCACCACCAACGGATCGCACGTCATGCGCCCGATATCCAACCGACAGAACCGGGGCGCTCCGTCTTCTGATCTGGTCGCGAGGATCCGGACAGGCGAAAGCGTGGTGCGGGAACGAGGCCGTCAAGATGCGGGAACCAGGCTCATGAGGTCATGCTCAAATTCGACAGGGGTACGGTTTCCACTTCATAATCGTGTTCTCGTGAACCCCGTACTCGTTCGCCACGCTCAGTACCGTCCGGCCTCCATCCGTCGAGCCGTACCGCGGCGATCTTCTCCTCCCGGCTGAACTCGCTTTTCCTGCCCATAGGTACATCTCCTCCGTGTGTCTTATTCTACCACACTCTGGAGTCGTCCGTTCGGCCGGGGCCAGGTCAGTTTGATTGTCATTCCCTCCCCTCCAGCCAAACAAGCAATGGCGCATATCGCTTCGGCATTGCGGCACCCTCTCTCTATGTAATGACACGGCAGGGGCCTGAAGCGTATCATTTGAGGCGAAATTTAACAAAAACCGTGTCAACGCACCTGGGCAAGCCGCCCGGCGTCGATTTCGTATACGGTCGAGCACAGCTCCGCGATGTCCAGCGGGTTATGACTGGCGATCAGCGCGGTGATGCCCGAGTCCCGCAGCTCGCGTAAGAGTGCGTACATATCCCTCAGGCCGTTTTTATCCAGGCCGTTGAATGGTTCATCGAGCAGCAAAATACTGGGGTTTTCCATCAGCGCCTGCGCGATGCCGAGCCGCTGCTTCATGCCCATGGAGTACTTGCCGACACGCTTTTTGTTATGAGGGTCCAGCCCCACGCGCCGCATGGCCTCGGGAACGGCGGTCAGCGGCACGCGCTTGTTCAGCCCCCACAGCGCCTTCAAATTCGCGTAACCGCTGCGCTGCGGGAGGAAACCGGGCGCTTCGATCACCGCGCCCAACTCGGGCGCGGTGCCGATGTCCTTGCCCAACTGCTTTCCGTTGATTTGCACGGTGCCCGACGAGGGGATCAGCAATCCGCACATGCACTTGAGCAGCACCGACTTCCCGGAGCCGTTGTTGCCCACCAGTCCGACCGTCTGCCCCTTGGGGATATCGAATGTCACGCCGTCCAGCACCGGATGGCGGCCAAATCGCTTGCTGAGCTCAACGACTTGGATGGCATTGTCTGGCATAAAAAAACCTCCCGCTTCTCTAAACATTCCGGCCGGGCACCAGGAAGTCCACGCGATTGGCGCGCAAAAGGCTCAAAAATAGGCTCTAAACTATTCGTAGGGGTAAAGCCAGA
>NZ_JBISDI010000020.1:0-70198 GCF_051162045.1 Anaerozeibacter quisquiliarum | reverse complement strand
GCCAGATCGCCGAGTTGAATACAGCACGGTTCACGCCCATCAGCGGCCAAGCCCATGAAAAGCTCAGCGGGATGCTGATTTGTGCGCGATGCGGAAAGCCCTACAAGCGCAAGGTGGCGCACGATCGCGCGGCCTGGAATTGCGGGACGTTTATGCGCAAAGGTAAGGCATTCTGTCATGGAAAGCAGATCCCCGAAGATACGTTGCTGGAACTGACCAAGGATGTACTTGGTGAGCGCCCCTTTGAAGACATCCAGCAAATTCTCGTACCCGGTCCCAACCAACTCCGCTATATATTCAAGGACGGCGCCGTGGACGATCGTACATGGCAGGATCATTCGCGCTGTGATAGCTGGAACGAAGATATGCGCCGCCAAGCAGCCGAGTGCACACGAAAGAGGTGGGAGAAATGAGCGAAGCCCGAGCTTTTGCCCCGCGCGTGACAATGATGCCTGCCACCCTGAACCGATTCACTGCCATGCCGATATCCGGAGCCCACAAGCGCCGCGTGGCCGCGTATGCCCGTGTTTCCACCGACCAGGAGGAACAGCTCACCAGCTACGAGGCTCAGGTGGACTACTACACGCAGTACATCCTCTCCAAGGTAGAGTGGGAATACGTGAAGGTATACACCGACGAGGGTATCAGCGCCACGAACACCAAGAAGCGTGACGGCTTCAAGGAGATGGTCCAGGATGCGCTGGAGGGAAAGATCGAAATCAAATGCGCGTAATTGATACAAGGGTGCAATGGGTGCATCCATGGGTGCAAATGCACCCGTATAATTTGATACAGGTGCATTTGCACCCATTCTCGGAAGCAGCCAAGCGGAGTTTACCTGGAAGCGTTAGATTCATTGCGAGCGGACTCGAATATTGACTTCATCGCATTGTTATTTAACATAAAGACTTCCACAAGAAGTGGGTCGAAATGGTTACCGCTTCCCTGCAGAATGATGCCCATGCTCTTCTCATGTGAGAAGGCATCCTTATAAACCCGCTTTGAACGGAGTGCGTCATACACATCGGCTACTGCCATGATTCGCGCAGCCAATGGGATTGCAGTCCCATGCAACTTGCCATTGTATCCGCTGCCGTCCCATTTCTCATGGTGATATCGCGCGATGTCCATCCCAACACGAACGAAAGCGTTCTCAGGATACTGGTTATGCACCATAGCCAGGGTGTTGTAGCCGAGCGTTACGTGTGTCTTCATGGTATCAAATTCTTCTGGCGTCAGTCTGCCCGGCTTGAGCAAAATCACATCTGGGATGCCGACTTTCCCTATGTCGTGGAGTGGGCTGGCCTTCGTGATATTTTCAATGAACGCGTCGTCTATTTCGTCTGAATAATGGCCCGATGCCCTGAGAGCCGTCGCCAACAAACGGCAGTACTCAGATGTTCTGACAATATGCTCGCCTGTATCATCGTCTCTGGACTCCGCCAGTTTCACCAGCGCGTAGATCGTTGCCATCTGAGATTCGCTGATCTCTCGCACCTTTTCCCGGACCATTTCCTCAAGCTTGGTGTTGTATCTTTTCAGTTTTTCTTCCGCCGTTTTCTGCTCGGTGATGTCTTGAATGGTACCGTGCACGGACACAGGCTTTCCGGATGAGTCATGGTCGACGACGTATTGCGTGTGTACCCATTTGATGCTACCATCCTTTGTAAGGATTCTGTAGCGGTGTTCCTTGGGCGCGTCGCCCTCCATTACTTTTATGGCGCTTTGATAGATCCTGTCATAGTCCTCCGGATGGACGCGCTGGAAATATGCATCTAAGTTTGGGTCAATGGATGGATCCAAATCCAGTACCCGGTACATCATATCTGACCACCAGAGCTTCTGCTTATGAATATCCAAACTCCAGTTGCCCAGTTTTGCGATTCTTTGAGCTTCGCGGCGTGCATCATCACTCAAGACCAGCGCCCGATTCTTTTCTTCCAGCTGCTTCGACATCTCAGCATATCTGACCATCAGCTCTGAGATCAGCTTTGCATGAATCCCGAAGTCCACCTGATCCGCAAGATGGTCAAACATCGTCAACAGGTGCCCGTTTGTGCAGGTCTCGGCATTGGAGAATGATGGGAATGATTTCGTACGCAACTTTCGCGCCATCATGATGCCCCTCCAAGTAAACGGTCGATCCCTACTGGACCCAAAGACTTAAGCTTTTGAATTACGAGTTCTCGCGTGAAAGAGGTCTGTAGAATGCTCCCGTGTTGCGGTGCTATCAAGTTTACTTCCAGATCTTTGATCTTATCCAGTGCATACATGAGCGCTTTTCCGGATGTCATTATACGCTTGTGAAAATCCAGTATTCCGTAGAGATGGCATCGTTTATTCGTAATCGGGCATACGTCCTGAGGGATACAGTCTGTGCACTTTTCAAACATGCGTGCATAGAGATCCCAACTATTATCATAACTCCCAAAGATGTCACTGCTGAATAACACCTTTGTTTTCGTGTCGTATGTCATGAAGCTTCCGGGCGAATGGGCATACGGTGTCAGAATAAATTGGAGATGTCTTCCGCTCGCAAAGTCATAATGGAAATCGAGTTGCTCAATACATCTCTTTGGGGATTTTGCTCCATAATAGTTGATGAAAATGTTGTTTTCATAGTGAGATATGATTTGTAGATCATCATTTTCAAGCGTCGCTTCTACATGCGGAATATTCCCACACAGGTCGGGATCATAGTGCTGATATATCAATCGATTAATACTATTCAGATTTGTTCCTGTTCTCATGATTTTCAACATTACCGTACTAAATTCGTTTCTGCTGCCGCTATCAATGAGCACGGCTTCGTCTCCATCGGCGATCAAGTACGGGTTGCAGTGGAGTCCGGCCTTTTTATCCGCATAGCCGACCCAATATGTCCCCTCCGCAATCTCTATGAAGTCACTATAATCCAGTGCGTCCGTTGACATGGTCATCACCCTCTTCGCTCCATTATCTTCCGGTGGCTCGATTATAGCACTCGATAGCGAATTACGCAATGAGCAATGCCTATTCATATGAATCCATCCATGACCCTGTGGGATTTTAAAAGAGAGGCTGTAACGGCAAACGCTTCGGCTCCTCTTGTCAGTTGGTGCAGACCGATATTCGGGTTTGCGCGAATGTCATCTCCGGACGTCTCTTGCGTTTCCTGAGCGGTCGATATTCTGGCCCCCTGCAGTCGAGGTATTGCTCCCATTAGGTCATGCGGTGACCGCTGATTTCATAGCCAGTCGCATAGAAAAATCCCGCCGCTCAAAGTGAGCGGCAGGATTAATATTTCCGCTTGCGGTCACGTTGGGATGATGGTTCCATTCCTGAAGGTGAAGCGCACGTCTATATCGCTGTAGACCGTGACGACCTCGACCAGACTGCCCCAGAGGTTTTCATCAAATTCGCGAACAAGCCCGTCTTGCTGCCGCAGTATGGTGATGAACTGGTTCATGCTTTCCCGTCGTGAAACCTTGTCGGTGATCTCGGCTTCCAGCCGATCGTGCTCAGACATGAGCGCTTCATACTTGCTGGCCAACGAGTCATACCGTCTGACGTAATCGCTCTGTTCTAGCGGGACGTGCGCGTTTTCTGCGATCATGCCCTGGATGCGCTCCATCAGGGCGTTCATCTCTTCCTTGACCGCGGTCTTTTTGTTGGCAATCTCACTCGCATCGAACAAGATGCCGGTGACTGCTTCAAGGTTGGCGATTACTTCATCCTTTCCGCTGAGCAGCTGATTGACCGCACGCACGAACAAGGCTTTGATTTCTTCCTCCTGCAAGTGGGGCGTTTTGCAGGAGTGGCCTCCGCCATATTTGCTGTTGCAGCGGTAGATGACCTTCCGGTACTTGCTGTTGGAGTGCCAGACTTTTGCCCCATAAAAAGCCCCGCACTCTCCACATCTGATACGCGAGGCAAAGATGTCAACGCCGCTATAGCGTCCCCGAACGTTCTTGCGCCTCTGGATTTCCTGCTGCACTAGTTCGTAAGTGTGCCTAGGGATAATGGCTTCATGGTTGTTTTCGACGTAGTACTGAGGGATTTCGCCGTGGTTTCGAACCTGACGCTTGGTGAGGAAATCCGCCGTGTAGCACTTTTGGAGCAGCGCGTCACCCTTGTATTTTTCGTTGGTGAGAATGCTCTGCACCGTGCCTTGTATCCATCTCGTTTTCCCGCCAGGCGTAGCAATCCCGCGTTCAGTCAGTATCTTCGCGATGGCGTGAGGCGTCAGGCCACTTAGGAAAAGTCTGTAAATCTCGCGAACAACCCCCGCCTCCTTGGGATTGACGACCAGATTCCCATCATCGCCTCGGTCGTATCCAAGGAAACGACCGAAGGGCACAGTTACTTTTCCGTCCGCCATCCGCTTGCGCTGGCCCCACGTACAGTTTTCGGATATGCTCCGGCTCTCCTCCTGCGCCAGCGAGGACATGATCGTGATCAGCAATTCACCCTTGCTGTCGAACGTCCAGATATTCTCTTTTTCGAAGTAGACCTCTGTGCCGCGCTCCTTCAGTTTGCGGATGGTAGTCAGGGAGTCGACAGTGTTGCGCGCAAATCTGGACACGCTCTTCGTTACAATCAAATCGATTTGTCCAGCAAGCGCGTCGGCGATCATCTGCTTGAACCCTTCCCGGCGCTTGGTGCTCGTTCCCGTTATACCCTCGTCGGTATAAACGGAAATGAACTTCCACTCTTCACGGCTCTTGATGTAGCTTGTGTAATAATCGATTTGCGCCTCATAGCTGGTGAACTGCTCGTCACTATCGGTGGATACGCGGGCGTAAGCGGCCACTTTCCTTTTTTGCTGGGAAGCAACCGGAAACGCCGTAAATCTGCTGATGGACGCCGGTATTGTAGTGACTCTTCTGTCGGCTTGCATTCTTATTGACCCTCTTTCTGCGGCAGGCAATTGGGGCTGCGCTTTTTGGTGATGAACCGTTCTGCCGATCGACCATCGCGGAAGTGGAAGGTGATGGTGTTCCCAAGCAAAACCGCATGGCTCAATTCGCGGTTCATTACGTCTAAATCAAAAGTCTGCAGCTTTAGTACATCACATATGAGCGCTTTTGCATCATCGTCTTTTATGACCAACGGGCGCGGAACCCCATCATGGCTTGTGCACCGCCAGAAACGCCGATAGCTCCCATTGGAGAGCTTGCTCGTGTACGTTGTATAGTTATTCCCGCATTCACCGCATCGGATGAATAGCGAAAGGTCTTCGTGAAGGAGCGGCGCAGTCTCCCTATGAATGTATTGCTGCCGGTGCTCATCACGCCGCTTTTCTGACCAATAGGCCTTTCGTTTGCGCCCATCGATTTCTCCTTTTCGTTTGGAAATTTCTGCCTGAACTTCGGCAAATGTATCGCGGTCAATGATGGCAGGATGCGTGTTCTCCACGAAATGCATGTCGAGCTCACCGCGATTTCGTTTTAGCTTGTGCGTGATATGGCTTTCCACGAAGTACTTCTGCAGTAGCGCATCGCCCGTGTATTTTTCATTCTTGATCATCTGGCAAATAACCGCGTGGCTGAAAGCTTTACCCCGGTACGAAACTCGATTCTGCGCATTGAGCTCCTTAGCGATCTGATAGCAGGACGCACCGGCAAGGTAGCCTGAGAATACCTGTCTGACAACCTCCGCTTCTTCGGGTTCAATGACCAAGGTGCCTTTCTGATAACGGTATCCATACAGCAATCGGCAGATCACCTTCCCGCGCTCGAATCCTTTGCGTATAGCCCACTTCATGTTCTCAGATGTAGATCGGCTTTCTTCCTGCGCAAAGGAGGCTAGCAGCGTGAGCATGACCTCACCTTTCTCGTCCAAGGAATTGATGTTTTCCTTCTCGAACCGCACTTCGATGTCTAGTTCCTTTAAGCGGCGTACCGTGATCAACAGGTCTACTGTGTTTCGTGCAAATCTGCTGATGCTCTTTGTCAGAATGATATCAACCCGTCCCGATTCGCAATCAGCGAGCATACGCTGAAACTCCGGTCTACCATCCGCCTTCGTACCGCTCAGACCCTCGTCAGCGTAAACGCCTACGTATACCCAGTCTGGGCGCGACTGTATCAGTTTACTGTAATGACTGATTTGTGCGGAAATGGAATGGTGCAGCCGCTCGGTCTCTTCCGACACTCGGGCGTAGGCCGCCACGCGTTTCTGCGAAGGAAATGCCTGGACGGTAGCGTCGATTTTTCGTATCGTCCGCATAGAATCCTCTCCTTTCTGATACAATCAATCACTCCGCACGGCCAATAAGTCAAGATAACTCAACCGTTGAAGCGCCCAGAAGCGGCTTGTACTTCCGCGTCATCACAACATCGATGCGGTCATACTCTTCTTGGGTGATCAGCGCACGTCGGAGCATGGCGCGTGCCAGGCTCATGGTCAGCTGGTATGCCTTCTCATTGTCAAACCGCGCCTTATCCACGGTTTTCACCACACCTATAACGCCCCGCAATATAGCAGGCGTGGCAGCAGTACTTCCTAGCCCTTTTGGCATAGTCGGCAAAATGCGTTCCACAGGCTGCACAAACGGAAACCACGGCCGATTTGCGAACGATTTGTGCTTGATGCTCCGTCCAGTAATGAGCGCGGCACTGATCCGAGCAAAAACGGCGCGGTTTGCGCCCGACCCTGATTGGCAATTGTCCTCCGCATTGCGGGCAGACATTCCTCGTCGGCTCTGAGACGTCGGAAGTGTCGCGAACAGGATTGCGCTGGCAGAAGGACTTCACTGTGTTTACGGGCAGCGTGAGTGTCTGGGCAATCTTCACATATCCCAATCCAGCCTGTCGAAGGCGCTGGATTTCATTGCGTTGGGTGTCGGTCATTGGACACACCTCCTCGTGTCCCAGTCAAAAATACGAGCGTCGGAGTTTACGCCCACAAAAAAGCGTGACCTGGCGCTGCCGAATCGCGGTGTTATTTTTGTAGCTGTAAGTCGAAATATTACGGAACACTTCTCGGAGTTCCGTGTTGAGTTAAATAGAGAACCATTTCTCAATATCAATGGACAAATCCATTGGGCATCTAGTATAATGAAGTTCCAAACTAAACCTGCCGAATCAGAGTTGAGCTTACAAAATCGTAGCCGGGGCAATCCTGATCACTGGAAAGGAGCATTACAATGGAGAAAGCATTCCTAAATAAGATGATTCAGACGCTTCCCCTTGCCTACGCCTATCATAAGATGCTGTTTGATGAGCAACGGCGGGCAAAGGATTATATATTCCTCGATGTCAATGCTTCCTTTGAACATATGACCGGTCTAAAGGCCGAATCGATCGTTGGAAAGCGCGTGACAGAAGTCATCCCCGGAATCCGGAGTGACCGTTTTGATTGGGTTGAATATTACGGGGAGGTTGCATTAACCGGTACAACAAAGGAATTTACGCAGTATTCCGATGCACTCGGTCGCTGGTACAAGGTCACAGCATCTTCCCCTGAAAAGGACTGTTTCGTCACGGTGTTTCAGGATATCACAGAGGAAATGAATCAGAAGCTGTCGCTGGAAAAACAGGAAAAGCAACTTAGATTTGCCTTGCGAGATCTGGAGATCGTTTATAACGGCACACTGGATCCCATGTCGCTGTTTGAGCTCAAAGATGGAAAATTTGTCTATCTGCGGAGCAATGCGGCACACCAGAAGCTGACGGGCCTGTCGCTGTCGGATATTCGGGGGAAGGACCCTGTTGAAGTTTACGGGGATGTCACAGGATGGCAGTTGCAAACATATTTTGAAAAGTGTGTCCAACTCCGCGTTCCGTCGAATTATAGTATGACCTACGACTTTCCCGTCGGCACCCGGAGGTGGATCACCACGCTCACGCCGGTGTTTGACAAAGACGACATACAGTATATCGTCGCCTCGAGCCGTGATGTAACGGAAGTTGAGACTCTTCGTCAGGAAAACGTACAGCTGGTGGAACGGCTGCAGTCGATGTTTGAAAACCATATGGCGGTGATGATGACCATTGACCCGGTCACCGGTAGGATCAAGGATGCGAACCCGTCTGCATGTAACTTCTATGGCTATACTAAAAACGAGCTACTGGGGATGCGGATTCAAGACATCAACCTTCTAACTCCGGAAAAGGTGGAGCAATACAGACTAATGGCACTCAAGGAGAAACGGAAATATTTCGTTTTTCCCCATCGCCTCAAAAACGGCGAAGTTCGTATGGTCGATGTATACACAAGCGCGATTCAAAGCAGCGGATCAAAGGAGCTGTTCTCCATTATCTTCGATGTGACTGATCGGGAAGAAATAATGGAAGCTATGTACAGAGAAAAAGAACTTTTGCAGATCACACTTGAATCCATCGGCGATGGCGTCGTGACCACTGATATCAACGGAAGAATTACTTCCCTCAACGATTCTGCCTATGCCATCACAGGATGGGCCGAGGCGGAAGCACAAGGGCGTCACTTTAGTGAGGTGTTTTTTCTTAAAAACGAAGTCACGGGGGCTGCGGTAGAAAATCCGGTTGAGAAGGTGCTTACTACCGGTAAGGTGATTGGGCTTGCTAATCACACGCTCCTGATGAATAAGGACGGGCAATTGATTCCAATTGCAGACAGTGCCGCGCCGATCATCGATAAAGCGGGGAATATGTTCGGGGTCGTCATGGTCTTCCGAGATGTCTCACATGAAAAGGAACAAAATGACCGCATCCTCTACATGAGCTACCACGACGAAATGACCGGTCTTTACAATCGCAGATATGCGGAAGAAGCCATGAAACGCCTGAGTCTCGCCGATGATCAGTTACCGCTGGCCATTATCATGGGTGATCTGAACGGACTCAAGATTACAAACGATGTTTTTGGTCACACGGTTGGCGACGAGCTTCTCAAGAAAGTAGCCTTTATCTTACGTGCTAACAGCCGCGAAAATGACATCGTCGCACGGTGGGGAGGCGATGAATTTGTCGTACTTCTGCCAAGGACATCGGCTGAGACCACCAAAGCGATCATGAATAAAATTAAGGCAGACTGTACCAACCACAGCAATGAGATGCAGAAAATCAGCATTGCTTTGGGTTATGGCGTGAAGACCAGCAAGGAAAACACACATCTGATTCTTCAAGAGGCGGAGGAGTGGATGTACCGCGAAAAATTGCTTAACGATATGAGTTACAAAAAGGCGATCGTCAATACACTTTTAACCACATTGTACGAGAAGAGCTTTGAAACAGAAAAGCACGATATACGAATGAGGCGATATTGCGACGAGCTGGGGAAAGAACTTGGATTGTCAATGGAGGAGCTGAACGAGTTGTCCTTGTTTGCCATCCTGCACGACATAGGAAAAATTGGCATTAACGAGAATATTCTAAAAAAGCCCGCCCCATTGACAGCGGCTGAATGGGTTGAAATGAAACGACATCCCGAGATTGGATACCGAATCGTAATGAATACGCCTGAGCTGTCCAAGATCGCCAAGTATATTCTCTCCCATCATGAACGATGGGATGGTCGTGGTTACCCACAAGGCTTAGCTGGGGAGAACATTCCTCTAATGTGCCGTATCCTGTCGGTGGCCGATGCATTCGATGCCATGACAAACGACAGGATATATCGAAGAGCGATGAGCAAAGAGGCGGCGATTGAAGAAATCCAACGGAACGCAGGCACACAGTTTGACCCGAAGATTGTGCTTACATTTGCTGCCTTAGTCGCCCGCGGGGCTATTGAATGAAGAAGTGATGATGATGATGTTTCTGTCCATCGTTGTAGAAGCATGCTTGCTTTATGATGCTTAACTCTCAGCTAACTCCGCATACATCCCGGAGATGTAGCACACCTCGTCATCACGGACGACTGGGAACCAGCCGCTCACAGACTCCCCGGCACTCTCCAGCAAGTCACCCTTATGGACGACACCTCGGATCGCGCCGGATGCGGACGGGAGCGTTCGTAGATAGACCGAGCCGCCCGTGACAGTGACCTGCGGCTTGGCAGTTTCCGGATCGGCTGGAGCTTCGGACTCTTCACCGCTCTCGGGGAGCAGTGTGTTGATGGCCGCAACCGTTTTGCTGCTGACGACGCCGTCAGCCACGAGGTTGTTTGCCGTCTGAAATGCGATGACAGCACTCTTTGTGGCTTTTCCGAATTCACCGTCCGCGCCCCACTTGCCACAGGAATAATCCAGCGAGATGAGCGCTGCTCGTATCTATTTCCCTTCGCCGTTGTGATCATAACACCCTCTTATCGGCAGGGTACCAAAATCTTTGAGTTGATTTACCAAAAGAAGGGAAGGAAGAATCAATCGATCCTGTCAGCTTCAAGCAACGAAAGATAATGCGCATGAATTGCTTCGCAGTCACTATCCCTATATGCGCGACATACGCCGCCACACAGGTAGCGCACGTCACAGCCCTGGCATTTGGCTGAATTATCCACACAGTATTCGTACCTTCGATTCCCCCATACATAATCAAAAATGACGTTTCTCAGCCCATCCCGCACATTGCCTAAGGGCTGCCCCTCCTCTAAATACGCCCAGCACGGGTAGATATCCCCTTCCGGTGTGATGTGCGGATTGGAGCATAAGCCGCAACTGTCACGCGGAACAAAGGACGGAATAAAATCGTCTTTGGGCGGCGCCGGAGCGGGCAATACCGCCGCCTCAAGCTGCTTCGCCCGGCCTATAGGCAGCACACTCGTGATGGTTACGAAGGATATCCCCAGCGTGTTGGCGGCTTCGCGCACTTCCTTGTCTACGCTACGCTCTTTCTGTTCCCGTGTTAACGCCGCGCGAATCATCAGTTTGCATGGGCTGTTCAGTTGACGGTTAAGCTCCGCCAGCTTGCTAAGATGCCCGGTAGTACGGGCGAAAGCGCCTTCGCCGCGCCGCAGGTCATGCTCCACGGCTCCACCGTCCAAGCTGACGCTGATTTGGTTGAACGTGCGTAATACCAAGCCGGCCAAATCATCATCAAAATCCAAATAGAGGCTGGTAAACAAAGAATAATCTGTATTCTTATCGCGTATTGCCGCCATCCCACGGACAAGCGCGGGAAACTCCCGGTATATAAACGGTTCGCCGCCGTTGATAGAAACTTCGCGGAACCCCAAAGCTTGCGCTTCCCGTATGATCGTCAACGCTGTTTCCACAGGCATCTCCGGATTGCCGCCCGAAGCTTCCACACTGCAATGAGCGCATCGCAGCGGGCAGTTGCTTGTGATGTTTAAGAACAAGCAGCCCGCGCCACCCTTTTGAGCGAACGCGTAGCGCGGCGCACCTGCCGTGCCCCACGCATACGCCTGAGCGTACCGTATGCGGCCTCGCGAGGCATCGCCCGGATGCGGCCTGTCACCAGCGGCAGCCAGGTACGGCGTCGGATTTTCCCTGCCCAGCATAACATCGGCAACTTCGGCGGCAAGTTTTTGACTGATATGGTCAAACAGGCTTTTATATACCCTGCCGGAGGGTTCCGAATCGTTGCAACGCGGCCAGGGTTTTCCGTACTTTTCTGCCACAAGGATATTGTATGGACAGCCGCCGTTACAGTAGTTGAAATGGACGCAGGGGCCGCATGTCCGGGCGGCAGATTCGTATGTCGCGGCGATACGCTTGTACGCCGCGCTATGTTGAATGGCGTCGGTACGGTCGAATACTGTGCCAATGCAAAACTCTTGCACGCCGCAAAACCGTTGGCAGGTATAGACGCCGCCCTCCGGGCTAATAGCCGCGTACTGACCCAAGCAGTTGGTAAAGGTACACAGCGTGCTGCACTGTGAAAAGACATTTCGGATAGCGTCCTCCACATCACGCACCCGGGATGGCGCCGGGTCGCGCTCCATATACTCCATCACGCCGCGGTATAAACGTTCCGTGTCCCTCGCGGAGAGATAATTCCTATAGCCGCTCTCTAGAGATGGTTCCGCGCCGCGCATGGTAAACGGCAGCCCTTCCTTATCAAAAAACGCAATCATCTCCGGTATCCTGTCTACATTTTCCGGCAAGACGGTGGCAATGACGGAAACCCTCATTCCATTTTCTTGTAAAAGACGAATGCCCGCCATGGTCCTATCAAAATAACCGGCTCCGCGCTGGCCGTCGCATATATCTCGGTCCCCATCTAAACTGGTACCTACGCTGACGCGGTACTCCGCAAATAGATCCACAAAACGCTGATCCAATGCCCACAGATTGGACTGAATGGTAAACCGGGCGTGATGCCCTGTTGCTTCCGCCAAAACGCCCAACGAACGCTCGAACCACTCGTGTCCCGCCATCAAAGGTTCGCCACCGTGAAAGATGATTCTACCCGCCCGCATTTCACGCCACAGTTCGTCGCGGATGAAACGCGCCGACGCGTCCAGAACGGATGCAGGCATGATGTCGCCCGTATGTGGGCCAAAGCAATAGCGACACTCGGCGGGGCAGGCGGCGGAAGGAACCAGCATCACTGTGGAAGGCCGAAACGAAACGCATGGCATGGGTTAGATCTCCTCTGTATTGAATATGAGCTCGTTCGAGTAAGTTGTATCGCTAAATATGTTAGTATAATTTGCACCATTGCAGCCGCCTTGCCCTGATTGGGAGGAACAAGTAGGATCATCCTCATGATCCGTATGCTCACTATGCCCGCCAGATATCGTTCGTATATACAAGCCATTATACTCTTTGACTTTCTTATGCCTATACCGCCGGTAAAGGGACATCAGCGCGTCGGCGGCTCTCTGTCTTCTAGAGTCGCCCTCTCTACTTTTAAGTTCATTACCCAAAATGTCTATCATGTCAGTAAGCAAATCATCGTTTATGTCGAGGTCAACGAGCCGATATGCGGCTTCTCGCCGTACGTCTTCCGTTGTAGCACTTTTCAGGAAATCAGTTAGCAGGTTCTGATCGATCAACTTTTTGACCGCAGCTTCCCGAATCTCACAATCCGGGTCATTTCTAACGATACCCGCCAGCATGCCCTGGTCGGTCAGCTTTTCGACCGCTCCTATACGAACATCGCTATACGTGGCATGTTTCGCGATATCCACCAGCAAGGCTTGCTCGGTCAGCTTCTCGACCGCTCCTTTACGAACATACCTATCCGTGTCCGTTATCGCAACATCCGCCAGCATGCCCTGGTCGGTCAGCTTTTCGACCGCTCTTCTGCGAACCATCCAATCCGTGTCTGTTTTCGCAAAATCCGCCAGAATGCCCTGGTCGGCCAGCTTTTCGACCGCTTCTAAACGAACATCGCAATACGTGGCATGTTTCGCGATGTCTGCCAGCATGCCCTGGTCGATCAGCTTTATGACCGCAGCTTTGCGAACCTTCCAATCCGTGTCTGTTTTCGCAACATCCGCTAGCATGCCCTGGTCGGTTAGCTTTTCTACCGCTCCTATACGAACATCGCCATACGTGGCATGTTTAGCAATATCCTCCAGCGTGCCCTGGTCGGTCAGCTTTTCTACCGCTACTACACGCGCATCGCCATACTTGGCATTTTTCGCGATATCCCCCAGCACGCTCTCGTCGGTCAGTTTCTCTACCGCCGCCGCACATACCGACGCAAGCGGCGCTTCCAGCGCGGCTCTGTGTAGCTTGGCATCGTCTTTGAGCTTGCACACGCTTTTCATTGCTCTTTGACTGTTTTTCGACATCCATCCCGGGGCAAAGAGTTTCATAAGTCTCACCCTTCTCTATGATAATTAGTAAAGCTTGAAGTCCAGCCCTCCGCGGCATGGGCTGATTTTCCGCCTTTCATGTCCAAATCGGTCCCCGAAAGTTGTGCATAACGAGAATTTGGAAATGCTGTCAATCGGTATGAGAACTCAGTTTGCTCCTTAGCAGTATCGTAACGGATTCTAGCTTAGCTGTCAAGGGCGCCTTCATATAGGTCTTCCAGCACGGTTTTATACTGGTTTTCTCGCGTGTCATTCAACCACTCTCACCGAACCCCTACTGATTTATCGCATATCGGGTGGTGACGAATACGGGGGGGGGGGCAAATACATTGGGATCCTGTGCCGGCTGCGACGTATCTAAGCGTGTTCACTTGCTGGTAATATATAGCATTTTTATGAAATATCAAGATCCGTCCAAGAAACATTGAAATTTTGCTGCACGCATACAAGGCCCAAAAAAAGAAAAAGGCCCACAACGCGAAAGCTTCCGCGTTATAAGCCTCAGTAGAATTATTTCATAGTGGATCTTCAGGTAACAGCGCCTTACCCCTGGTCAATATCCTGTTCGTCCCGGTCATGGAGCTGCTCCAAAACGGTCTTCAGCTTATCTGGGATCGGAAGACCCAGATGACCAGCATTCTCCAAGATAGAAACGCCTTCATTGGAAAGATAGAAGCAGATAACCGCGGAACGAAGCGCGCCGCCGGTTCCGATCACCTGCTCATCCACGATGTGCCCAACTCCGACCAACGCGAAAATCAGGATCTTCCGGAAGATGCCGCGGAAGCCGACCGCGCTGGACAACGTCCTATCCGAAATGGCGCACATAACGCCGGTGATGTAATCGATGCAAGCGAATACCACCAGGGTGATGAGCAGTCCGTCATTGCCGCCCAGATACCAGCCCAGGAACCCGCCCAGCGCGGTAACGAAGATCTGGAGCTTGGTCCAGATCAGGTCAATCGTAAGGTCTCTCATTCAGATTGCCTCCGTGAATTTATTATTGATCCAGCATACCTCGTCCCCGATGATGATCGGGTGCCAACCGTCGGTGTCCACCAACGTCAGCATCGTGCCCTTGTTCACCGCCTTCACGACGTCATAGGCGGTGCTGGGGCCAGTGCGAATGTTGACGGAATCTCCGGTGACGCGGATGTTATTGGTTGAAACCGGTACAGACGGATTGGTGGGCGTCGTCACGTCCGGCAAATCCGCAGGCGATTCAACAGCAGGCACGAGTCCCAGCGCGGCGAGCGTCGCGCTGTCGCCTTTGCCGGTCACCGGGAGCCCCTTTGCCTTCTGAAATGCCTTGAGCGCCGCCAGCGTCTTGGAGCCGAACTCGCCGTCGCCGTTCAGATCAGCGCCCGCCTTCGCGTTCAGCGCCTTCTGCAGCGCGGCCGTGCGGTAGCCCCTGTGGCCAGGCACGAGATCGCACGCCGGATTGTACCGCGTCAGCGCGCACACTTTCCCGGCGTAGTGCGTCAGGCTATCCTGCCGCACGCCGTAAGCCGTGCCACGGGCGTGAACGATCTTCGACGCGGACGCCACCATCGTGACGTGTGTGATCTTGTTCGCCCGGCTGGTCTGGCTCGTGTTCAGGAATTGCAGATCGCCCGGCTGGCGCGCCAGCGCGATCACCGACGAGCCGCCCTTCTTCTTGCCGATCTCTGAATAGGTGGCTGGCCAGACCAGCTCAAAATCATCATCATAGACCTCATTGCAGGAAAGCGGCACGCGCCCGCCGTACTTCCAGGCCTTGCCCTGTGCACTGTAGGCGCGGGCGACGAGTGAGGAGCAGTCGAAGATCCTCTCCTGGGTGCGTTTGGCTTGGCTGTATTTGCAGCCGATCTTCGAGACCGCCCAGTCGCGGGCGGCCTTTGTGGTATCCTGGTAACTCATGTAGTACCTCCCAAAAAAAAGAATAAGCGCCCCTGCGCTTGGAAGCCTCCCGTCACACCGATCCACGCCAGCAGCTCGTTCTGGGATTACCCGACCTTCTGAATCGACCAGTATGTATTCGAGCTATACAGCGTTTTCGACGCATTATTCAGATACATGGTCATCATCGCCTTCTCTCCTGCATTGAAGAGCATCAACACGTCCAAATTGCAGACGGAGTTCGTTGTACTGAATGCCGGATGGTAGTAAAAGTGCTTCTTCAGCAAAACAGAACTGTAATCGGCATCGAGCATGTAGTTGCGGTCTTGCGTAGGATTCCACGTCCCCGGCAATCGCAGGAAATAGGGAGAGATGCCGCTTTCCGAGGATGATTGAGAGCAATGCACAATACCCGACAAGCGGTAAAACCCGGTCTCTGGAATTATCACACCAACGGTTCTCGCGTTACCAGTGCCTCCGGCGAATAGATCGTATGGGTTCCCGGCTGATTGTACGATCGTTTTCCAATCGAGCAGCCACATCCTCGACGTGGCATTATAAACAATCGACTCGCTGGTCGGATCGCTGAACATACAGATCGGGCCGATTGGCTTATCAAACACCACGCCGCCCTTAAACCGCGCATCACTCTCGAAGCTCACGTCGTCACCGAAGCGGCTCGGTATGCCCACGTCGAACAGGCTCGCGGTATCAGCTGGCTTGCCGATGGCCATGCCCTCACCGGAGGAATGCAGGTCGAACCAGATCTTCGAGGATGCAAGGTCCACCTCGACGGTCGTGGTGCTGTACTTGTCCGTTAACGACGCCGACACGACGTATGCGGCAGACGTGATCGTGCCTGCGCCGATGACGCCGGTCACGGTCGCGCTGTACGTCGGGATCGCGCTCATCCCAACCGAGGAGCCATATGCGCCACCGGCCAGCTTGAATTTGAGTGTGCCGGCCTTGACATTAAGGTTATTGATCGGCGCAAAGGATACGGTCAAGACGTACTTGATGTAGGTCCCAGTGTTAGAGACCACGCCGCCCGCCGTGCAGCGCATCACCGAAAACGCCGTGATGATCGGCGCGAAGTACTGGTACACAGTCGCAGCCGCAGCATTGGTATACGTCGCCGTCTGCCCGCGCGAATCGACCACAGTCACCGTCCCCGAAAGCACGCCGTACTGCGCCAGCACGCCTGTGGTGATGACGTTCGTCGTAGAGGAATAGGTCACGCCGCCGATAGTGAGCCGATACTCCACGATGCTCGCACCATAGACTGATGCCGCCGTGATCGTGCATTTCGTCCAGCTTCTGTTTTGCACGTACACGCCAATGGTATCGCCCACGGGATTTTGCAGCGCAAACGGAGCCGATGAGATAATCGGCACGAAGGACGCCGGCACGTTCAGCGGGAATGTCAGCGTGCGCGATGATTGAAAGACGCCGCCCGAATAATTCTCCAGCGTGAGCGTGACGTCGCCCACCATATCATCCGTGATCTGGTTAGCCAACGTAGTGTCGGGCGTCCAATTGACCGTCGCCCCTGCTGCAACACCGGTGGCGAGCACGCCGGTCGCCGTCCCGATGGAGTACGACAGGTTGTGTGTCAGCCCGCTGCCCGCGTTCCCGACCGTCAGGGTCGATTGCATGCCGATGGTAAATTGGTCGCCCAGCACGGTAACCGACGAGTCCTCGTACTCGATGACCAGCCGCGGCGAAGAGCTGCCCGTCCCGCCGTTGAACTCACAGTAAGAGTTCGAACCGCTGCCGTGCTGGACATGCAGGTACCACGTTCCGGTATAACCCTGCAGGATGTCCTTGTACGCCGTCAGGCTCCACGACTTCGTGCCGGTTCCTGATGCGACAGAGAAGTCCGCTTTCCAGTCCTGCGTCCCCTTAGACCCCCACGCGTTCGACGTGTTGCTGCCGAACTGCAGCACCTTCGTCGAGTAACTGTCGGTCCGGTTCATCCTGAATGTGATTGACTTGATTGTCCACGTCGGGTTCAGCGCCGGGAAGCCGACGTAGCCGTAATAGGTGGAAGTTCCGCTCTTGCCAACCTTGAGCGAGGCTGTGGACGAGTTGAACGACGAATCACCCCACCGCGGCCCAGTGCTGGTGGGGATCGTTACTGAGGGCATGAAATCAAGCCTTTCTGCAAGTGATGTTCCCGGTCGCTGCCTGGTATTCCAGCAAGCCCGCGCCCAGCAGTAGCTTTGGCGATTGGGCAGAGGTCCCGATCTGCAGCGTCGGCGACGTGATGGTCTTCAGCACGCCAAAGACGGCCATCAGCACAGCCGCGGCATCTTTGCCCTTCCAGAATTCCAGTTGCTCCAGTGCAAGGCGCGTCCAAAGATCGCCGCCCTTATTGGAGATCGTCAATCCTTCGCCCCCGAACGTCAGGGAACTGGCGATGTTATCCCAAGTGGCCTGTGAAGGCGCTGAAGCGAAGTTTGTCAGCGCCCCGGCCGCGTCCATCAGATCGTTGAAGGCATCGTTGTTGATCGTGCCGTTCTGAAGCGCTTCAATCAAGCCCTGAATCGACAGATTGTCCACCACAACCTCCCAGCCCGGAAGAGAAGCGCGGTAGACCTTGAGCGCATTGGTGGTGGTGTTTCGCCAGAGCATCCCATCGACCGGGTTTGTAGGCTCGGTCGCCTGTGCGATGATGTCGGTCAGGTCCGAGATCGTAAACTGTGCGCTGGTAATAGCCACCTTAACTCACCTCGCAGGTGAACGTGGTCTTCACGGTCACGTCGTCCCCGTCGATGTAGATCACCTTGCCGGTGGCGAACGTCGCACCTCCGTCCAGTATGTTTCCGTCCTTGTCGCGCCTGTACCAGGTATAGGTCCGGGTGTGCTTGTAGGTCGCGTCCGCGGTCACATCCACCCACGCGGAGCCAGAGTAGCGCATCAGCGCCATCTGGGGCGTCGTCGTGGTGATCTTGTAGTAGAAATCACCCGTCGCGGGCGACGAGGGTGCGGTGGCGGAGAAGGTCACCGACTTGAGTGCGTCGGTCTCCGCCCCGTTCTGCCAAATCCGGCAGATTAGGCAGGAGGTGCCGACGGTGTTCTTGAACACGCTGCCGCCGGTACTTTCAATTGCCGCTTGATAATTATCCGTCTTATCAGTCAGCGTGATCGTGTCGGTGTAGGTCTTGCCGCCGTAGGTCATGGCGCACTGGTAGGCCTGAATCCCCACGACGTCGGAACCGCTGACGCTGAGGGTGGATGCCGTCTGCCCGGAGATGGTCACCCAGGAGCCGGCGGTGTACTTCTTCCAGACATAGGTAGCGCCGGAGGAGATGGCGGTTGCGCCGTCATAGGCGGCGGTCGCCAGGGTCAACGTTCCCGACTGGTTCTGGAACACCGCGCCGCTGGGCGCGTACACGGAAAAGACCACCGAATTCGCGCCCGCCGCGCCCGTAGCGCCGGTATTGACCTTGGACCAGGTGATAACGAGTGTGGTACTGACGGGCGAAGTGATCGGCACGGACAACGTACCCTGCTGCTGGCCCGCGCCACCCAGCGTGGCGTTGGCCGCAATGGTCAGCGTGATCGGGATCTCACTGTTCACGGCACTTCCAACGGCGACCGTCATGCCGGTGGGCGCTCCGGTAACAGACCCCACGGTTGGCGTGACCTTCGTCGTTCCGGTGTAGGCAACTACATTGCAGACGACGCTGGTGGCGGAGACCTGACCGGAGACATTCCCGGCGAAGGTGACGTTCTCATTGGTCAGCATTGCGACGGAGGCGGACGCGCCGCTGGAACCACTGGCACCCGCCGCACCGTCGGCGACCTTGTACACGCTGGTCGCGTCACCGATCCCGGCGTCCGATGTAACTGCTCGGATAGTCGCTACGTCGTTCACCCATACCGCGTGCGCAGGCTTCACCACCAGTGTCGTGGTGGTGATCACGGTGTTACCGTCGCCGGTGGGGTAATCCGTCCAGACGCCGGAGGAATTCTTGTACTGCCACTTGGAAAAGGTGACGTTCTGGATATTCGCGGTCAGCGTGATGGACGTGGGGTTCGGAGTCGGGGAGCCGGAGGCATACTTGAACACCTGCTCACCGGAGATCCAGCAGTTCTTCGCGTTCTGCCCGGTCTTGACCAGCGCGAAGTCAATGGCGGCGGACACAGAGATGGTCTCTCCGGTGTCAGGGTCGGTATAGGTCACATAGACGATGTAGGTCAGTGTGCCTGCGGAGATCGAGGCCATCTTGTTCTGGGAGACAATCAGCACGCCTGAGGTGACCGACTCACCCGTGGTCAGCGCGGTCTCCGACGCGGAGCCCTCCCTGCGCTTCCAGTCAATCGTGAGCCCTGCCTGAGTGAGGGGAATCTGCGCCTGATCGGCGTAGACCACTGGCGTCAGGATGACGTTGCCGGCGGCAATCGACCAGTCCGGGGAGAAGGTCCCCGCGTTGACCTCCTGTACTTGGATGCGCGGCTGATTGGAGTTGATGTAGCAGGACAGCGACTTGCCGTCCGCGAGGTCCACGATGCTGATCTGCCCGGTTGCGAGTGCGGCCATGGTTATTCCTCCTCCAGTGTGCAATGAAAAACCGCCTGACGCTTTACGTCGGCGGCGGTGACGGTGATGGTCTTGGTTCCCCGGTGCGTGGCGTTCCAGAGAGTGTCGCCATACGCATCCGGACTCGAGCGCGTCCAGGAGAAACGGGAAGCGTCATATTGAGTGGTGAGATCGGAGGCACCCCGGAGGACTTTTGCAGTTAGCACCGTCTCCAGCACTTCTGTTGTCAACACGCCACCCCGCGAAGCGACAATTGCGAGGGTAATGCCCACCGTCTGCTCAGCAACGCCGATCACGCTACTGTTTAAGGACAGGTCGATCTCCTCCACCGACTCGGGCTCCAGCTGCGCGGCGGAGATGCTCTCCATGGCGATCTTCCGGCCGGAGATGGTGGAGGGCAGCTGCCAGGAAGCAACAGCGGTCTTCCTCATGTCCTGGCGAACGGAGCCCAGTTCGATGGACCGGAATTTCTCGCCCAGGCAATCGAACTCGACGCGGTTGACCTCAGTGAGCACATCGAGCTGAATCCCCGGGTGCTTCACCCGGACCCGGTCATAGAGGAACACATCTTCCAGGCTGCGGTACTGGGCGTACTCCTCCGTATCGCCCAAGGAGAGGAACTCTACCTTCAGGGATACCTTGGGCAGGTCGGCGTCATTAGCCAGCGCCGCCAGCGCTTCCCGGATCATGCGGATGCGCACAGAGGTTTTCGAGACCGTCTTGGTCTCCTTGCACTCGCCGGAGCAGGTGAGCGCCTGCACGTGGGGCGTGGGGTACAGGGAAGCGCGTGGGCCATCAATCCAGGTCTGGTCGGCGGCGATTGTGTACACGGTGCCGTCTACGTTGTAGCTGCCAGCGGTCAATAGCAGGTCCTTACCGCTCTTGTCCTTGCCGACGGGCACGATCCGTGTGACCACGTCGGAGGCATCTACCTCGCAGGAGACACCCAGCAGGTTCTTCGCGTATTCGATGCGTACCCCGCGGTTTAATCCCGCGTCCCGGAGCAGGAAGAAGTCGTAATTGTCACGGACGATTTCCGCGCCCCACAGCGCCGCCGCGCCGGTCTCAGGGTCCAGCAGAGCGCTGACGGGATTGACCCGCGTCCAGCCGTCAATCACCCTCTCGCCGTCAATGTTGGTGAACCCTGAAAACAGCGTGGGTACGAGGCAGTTCTCCAGGATTCCGTCAACCGTTGATACACAATCCGTCTGCCCGGGCGGGTGCGAGGTGAGGTTGTTCAGGAGGTCATAGAAGATATGCCGGGCGTAGGCGGTCACGCCGTCGTCGCGTAGGTCCACCTTGTAGATGCGAAAGAGCTGATCGGCCACAATCCACGCGGGCGCGACCGTTTCGATGGCGGCGGGATCGTTCGGCCAGTCCTCGGTCAGTGTGTACTGGATGGCGGACTTCGCGATCCAGCCGTAGTAGGTGTAGGTCTTCCAACGCCACTTGCCCTTGTGCCGGTACTTTTTTCGCCCGGTGAAGACGCCCTTGTATCGGTTCTCGCCCTTGAAGATGATGGGGATGCTCAGGCCCACCGGCAGGTTCTTCTTGCGCACTTTGTTGCCGGTCGCTTTGTAGTAGAGGTTACGCTGTGTTTTCGTTGTGCCGGTCTTGATGGTCCACACCTCGTGAGCGGTGACCAGCATCCCCTCCGGGGTGATGGGCGGCACGGTGCGCACAGGCACGTCGCACTTGAGGATGTAGTCATTTTGCAGAAACGCCCAACGCCCGATCTCATCGATAGGTTGCGAGAGCACGATCTCCGAGAGATCGTTCCGCGCCTCGGTGTGCACGCAGGATGTCGCGGAAAGCGCGCCGCAGAGGCCCATGGTGTCGAAGTCCTCGGCGTCCGGGGGATAGATGTACACGTCGCCCATCAGAGCGTCCTCCAGTTGGGGGTGATCATGAGGCGAGTGACACTCCCCGTCCAGGAGATGGCCGTCGACCCCACCGGCAGCGTCGGCCACTCGTCGCCGGACAACGAGCCGGTCAGGTTGATGCTGTCCTTGTACGCCAGCCGCTGCGGCACATCGATCGTAATCGAGGACGAGAGGCCCGCGATCCCCAGCGTCACCTCGCCGATTATCAGGTCGATGTCGCCGGTACCCTCCACCGTGATGATCGGCTCGGCGAAGACGGTGCCCTGGTTCACAATCTGGCCGAAAGATGTCAGCACAATAATTTCCACACCCAGCAGGTATAGAAAGGGTTGGCAGCGAAAGTTCACTGTGAACTTTCGCTGCAGACGCCCGCGCATTACCGTCTCGAAGTCGATCTGGTTACTGACGCGGGCATAGTAAAACCCGGTGGGGCGGTTCCCGAACATCACGACCCCAGGACCGTGCAGCCAGGCGGAGAACGCCGGGATGGATGCCGGGTTCGGCGCGATGCATTCGCAGGGCGCGATGAACTCATCGTACACGCAGTCGCCCTCCGTGATGGTCAGCGTGCCGCTACGTCCCGGCACCGCTTGCGTGGTGACGCGCTCCTTGGGCCTGGAGATGGCCGGGTGGGTCAGTACATGCACACCGTAGTCGGTGCACTTCACACCATTCCATGCGAACCAATCGGCCATTCCTCATCACCTCGCTTCGTGTATTAGCGGACACCCATGCCCGCGTACTGGGTTTTGTTGAACTGCGCCAGCTCAATGGCAAGGCTGCGCACGTCCTTTTCATCCCGGACGTAGAGCTTGTCGACCTGCACGGTCACGCTCTGGTCCTGATGATAGGTGCGGCGGTTATCATAAGAGGTACTGCCGCCAACACCCGCCTGTGCGGCGTCGGTCAGGTATCGGGCAGCGTTTTGGATCACCTTGGCCTGGGCTTTGCCCTCCTGTTCCACACCAACGCCGATGCCCCGGACCATCATCCGACCGACCTCATCCCGGAACACCCTGGACGGCGACTGGATCTTGAGCTTCGCTTTCGCGGCGCGAACCGCGGCTTCGGCTACAATCCGCATCGCGTTCACGACGATGTTCTGGCCGTTCAGGATGCCCGCCGCCATGCCGACCATTGCATTTCTGCCGATGGGCTTCATCGTATCCGTAGTGAGTTCGGCGGAAAGAGCCGACTTTGCTTTAGCGGTGACCACACCAGCCGTGGAGCCGAACCCGTAAGCCGTCATGCCAACGGCGACGCCCGCCGAAAGATCGACGCCGATCGGGCGCGTCATGGCTGATGGAGAGTGTGTCTGTGCCGCAGTGCGCAGTGCGGTTTCAATGGAAGTGGCGACGGTCGCCGCATCGCCGGTCCAGCCGTAGGTGGTCAACCCGCTCGCGATGCCCGCGGAGATATCGTTGCCCACGCCCAAGTATTCGTCCGCAGTCCGCACGACGGTGAGTAGAGAATTGAGCTGTTCCTGCACCTGCGCTTCAGTGGTTGGATCCAATGTGCCGCTATTCAGCGCCGCCATGGCTGCCGCGATGGAATCGGAGATCTTCTGGATGTCCGCGCTGTTCAGGCTGGTCAGCTGGTCCAAGATCACCGACTTACCCTGCTGGGCGGTTAGTTCCTCGCCGGCAGTGGTCAGATCCTCCACACCCTGCACGAGGCTGGTGATGGATGTGACTTTATCGCTCGTGCTGGACTTCAGCCAGTCAGGCAGGAAATTGTCCGGTACTTGCTTGAGTTGGGTATCCGCAGCATCCACGGCTTCCTTGGTGCCCAGTTTCTGCGTGATGACGACGCCCAGCACCGCGTTGCCGTTTTCATCGGTTATCCCTTCAAGGAAGATGTCCGTCGGGCCGATGCGCTTCAGCACTTCGGGTGTCACTTTGATTGCTGCGCCGTCTGCGCCGAACACTTGCAGTGTTCCGTTCGTGTAGGCCATCTGCAGCGCTTCCGCCCAGCCGGTCTTGAGCCCCACGTCCATCACGACGCTGGGCTTCTTGTCGGGGTTTGCCGAATAGAACGCGTCCAATGTCGCCTGGTCCAGCCCCGTGAAGTCGAGGCTGGCTGTCCCGGCGAGGGTAAAAGTCTCGTGGGCGTCCACCCAGTCTTTTACGACTTGGCCCTCGGGGGTGATCCCGATGTCCAGCAGTACGCGGTTCGCTTCTGCGTCCGCCGCTCCAAACATGCCTGCCAGCCCTTCGAACGTGCCACTGTTGGCCTGAAGAAACGCGGCAACGGTGTCGTACCCGCCGAGAAGGTCGCTTGCCTTGATGGGCGCACCTTCGGTACCCAGATTGAGGTCGCCCAACCCGCCCTCGTCAATCTGCTTCAGGAGCGCAAGATAGCTGGCGAGCTTCCCCTCGTCTAAGGAGTCCGTGAACGCCTTCAGTTGTGTCAGTTCATCGCCCGTCACAACGCCGTCGCTTTGGAAGGTGGCGATCATCTGCCGCAGCTTCTCCATGTCCGCCTGCGCCTGCTGCACTTCCGGGGCCTTGAACGCCTCGGTGGCGTACTCGCCCATAACAGCGTTGTACGCTTCGCGAGCGGCCTTCAATTGCTCGATGTGCTCCAGGTTCAGCTGATCAAGCGCGTCCTGACGTTCCTTTTCATCCGTGATTGCCAGGATGTCGGCGTACTGGTCGGTGTAGGATTGGTTGATGGAATCAACCTGTGCCTTGTACCCAGTGGCCGCCGCTGACAGCGCATCGCCGTACAGGTCGGAGCCCGGGGATTGCCCCTCGGCAGCGAGGCGCGCTTTCTCCGCTTCCACCGCCTGGGTGATGCTGTCGTAGCCGCCACCCTCGCCGGTGATGTAGCGCAGCTTGATCTCTACGCGCTCCTGCACGATCTGTTCCAGGCGCTTCTGATCGTCTTCTGTCAGCGTCTTGTTCCGCCGCTTTTTGAGTAGCGCCGCGACTTCCTTGTCATACGCCTTCAGATTTTTGAGGTCGTCGGTTGCGGTCTTGTCTCCCTTGACCCCGTACTTCTCCTGGGTAGCTTGCCTCGCTTTGATCGCGTCACGCACTTCGTCCGATCCGGCGGTAAACTGGTCAATGTACTCGTTCACAGCCGTTTTCGAATCCTTCGTGCCGTCGGACCATACTTTGCGGATGGCATCCAGCCAGTCTTTTGCGGCGTCGACGCCGCTGGAAAACGCTAATTCATCGATGCCAAACCGTGTGAACGGATCGTTGCCAGTATCATAGATGGTCTTCGCTTGGGTGGACTGCCACTGCTCGGCGGTGTCGATCATGCCCCTAGTCGCTTCCCGGGCTGCCGCGGCCCCCGAGGCATAGTCGTACCATTTGTACGCGCCATACAACGCGACAGCGGCCACCGCTGCGATGCCCGCAGGACCCAATAGACCCTTCAGAGCGGAGAGCATACCGGTGGCACCGCCGCCCGCTTCGACGGAGGAGAGCAGCAGCTTTCCGAGCGCGGTTGATACGGTGCCGATACCGGTGTTTAGCTTGCCTACCAGCAGGATGGCAGGACCGATGGCCGCGATCCAGGCTGCGGTGGAGATGAGCGCCTTGCGCTGGCCTTCGTCCATTTCGGCAAAGCCGTCCAAGAAATCGCCTGCTCCAGCGATCACATCTTCCATGGTGGGCAGCATCACATCGCCGAAGGTCGCGGCCGTTAGCTGCGCGCGGTTGTTCAGCATCTTCAGACGATTGGCCGTGGTGTTGTAGCGCTCCGCTACCCGCGTCGTGATGGCGCTATTGTCCTTCCAGGCCTTGTTGGCGATGGATTGTGTGGAACTCAACAGTTCCGTTGCGTTCACCATGCGCAGGGTCGTATCTCGGAGCCGCACTTCCTTGAACCCGATGTCCTGCAGTGTGGAGATGGCGCTGACGCCTTCGTCATCCATTTTTGCCAGACCTTCGATGAACGCCTGGAACGCTGCCGCGGGATCGGACTTGAAGAGGCGCGTGAACTCATCAGCGGTCAAGCCGGATACTTTCGCGAAATCCTTCAGCGACTTCCCGCCACTCTCTACGGCCAGCTCCATTTTGATGAGGGCCTTCGAAAACGCGGTGCCGCCCATCTGGGCTTCAATACCCACCGACGAGAGTGCCGTCGCGAACCCGATAATCTGGGGCTCAGTCAGCCCCACCTGCTTACCGGCCGCGGCGAGGCGCATGGACATCTCCACAATACCCGCCTCGGTGGCTGCAGAGTTGACGCCCAGCTCAAGGACGGCGCTGCCCATCCGCTCGAAGTACTCGTTGGTCTGCTTGTCCCCAGTCACACCCATGATGTTGGCGAGTTTGGCGAGATTGGTGGCGGCATCCTCGGCAGAGAGATCGGTGGACACCGCGCCCAGGTCCGTCATGACGGAGGTAAACCCTTCAATGGCATGATTGGCGACGCCGAGCTGTCCGGCTGCCTCCGCCACGGCGGCAATCGCTTCGTAATCGGCGGGTTTGACCAGCGTCATTCGCTTGATGGACGCGTCCAGCGCGGCATACTCGTCCTTGGTCATGGAGACGGTTTTTCGGACCCCGGCAAATGCGTCTTCGAAGTCGATGGCAGACTTGATGGCGAACGCGCCAAGCCCAGCGATGGGCGTCGTCACGTAGCGCGTCAGGTCTCGCCCCACGGGCGTCAGCGCCTTGCCCGCGGCGGTCGCGCTCTTGCCAAACGCGGTCAGGTCGTCCCCCGCGGCGCGGAGCGCGGACTTCGCAGCCGTGAGCTGCTTAGACAGTTTCCCGATTTCCGCCTGCGTCTCGCGGACGGCGGTGGTGGCGTTGTTCAGGTTCGTCCGCGCCTGGGTGTAGTCGTCCGCGGCCTTCTGCATGGCCTTGCCGGTCGCCACGACCTGACCTTCGAGCTTGGTGACTTCTGCCGATGCCCCAGCATACTCCGCGGTCAGCGCCTCAAGATTGGACTCCGCGGCGATCGTTGCGGAACTGGACGCCCCGAGCGTGCTGCGGTACGATTCCACCTGACGGGTGGCCTTCTCGACCTCACCCTTCAGCGCGGCCTGCTTCGTGCGGGCAGATTCCAGAGAGGCGCTAAACTTGCCGTGGTTCGCCACGGAGGACTGCAGTTTCGCATCCGCTGCGGCCAGCGCGCGCTGATACTGCTCGACTGCCTGCCTCTGGCTTACGAGCTTCTGCCGCAGCGAGCCGATCTGTGAGCCGAGCACACTCGCGGACTTCTCAAAACCTTCTACCCCTGCAGCTGCGAGCTTGAATTTGCTCTCCGCTTCGGCGATCTGCTTGTTGACGGTCTTGATGTTTCGCGTGAAATTGTCCGTGCTCAAGGACAGCGAAACAACCAGATCTCGAAGCGTCTCGCTCATTGAAATCCTCCCTCCTTGAAAATGGAAAATGTCACGCTACTTTCGAAGCATGGTCCTTGACACCGAATGTTATTTTAAGGTAAAATGTTCACAAGGAGTCTCCGACTGTTATTGATGTGAAAGGGGGCACCAGGCATGAGAACGTTGACCAAGGTTCAGGGAATTGACAAGGAATCCATCGAGAGGTTACAGGCTGCCGGTATCTCATCATTCAGGGCATTAATGCAAGTCTGCATCATGGCGAATGGGCGGACCCGGCTGGCCGAGAGAACTGGAATACCTCGGACGACCATCCTGGATTGGGCGCATCAGGCAGATCTGCTCCGGATTAATGGGGTCGGTCCTGATTACGCAAGGCTGCTTCGGGCAGCTGGCGTAGAGACAGTGCCGGATCTATCACGCCGCAATGCGGCGAATCTGCGCAAGAAGATGGTAGCAGTCAGTGGTGTCAAGCCTGAAACCTGTTCATTTCCCAGCGAAGCGGAGATCAAGGACTGGATCGAGCAAGCGCAAAGACTGCCGCGCATTATTCAATACTGAGCCGTCACAAATGATTCGCTGGCATGACGGGGCCACACTTCGTCAATGAACCTGCGTTTGGGTGCTTTGGTTGCTTTCGCTCTGTTTGCTTCCCATGCCCGAACCCGGAAAAAGCCCAGCATATCCATGTTGTCGATGTCGGTCATACGCCAGCCTGCGCCCAGCAGTTCATTGTAAGTGGCGAAGATGTAGTCCGGCAGCGTCAGGACGCCGTCTCCTCCTGCGCTGCCAGTGTAGGGAATTCGCTCAAGACCTCGGTGGTCTGGGTCTGCACGGCCAGTAGAGCCAACACGACGTCGTGCGTCAGCCGGTCCACGGGGTAGTGGTCGTACACGTCGTCCGGGCTGAACTGATTGCCAAACACCAGGCAGAACCACTTCACCAGGACATCGAGCGCCGCTGTCACGGAGGGCTGATTGCCACAGTCTTTCGCTTGCTTGGAAGCCTTTCCCGCCACGGCGTCAGCCGCAACCGCGGAAAGCTGGGCGTACATGTCCCAGGCAGGGCCCATCTCCCGTAGTGCGCGCCCGGAGATGAAGTCCACAGAATACCTCTTTTCACCCAAGGTACAGGTGATCATGGTTGATCTCCTTTCGTTGGTTGGAATCAGGTGCCTGAAGTGACCACCGGCGTATACACGCTGGTCAGGAAGGCAGCCGCCTTCTCTGGGGTGAAGCCGTTCTGCCCCTCGTCGGCAATCGCCTGATAGCGCTTGTCAAAGGTGCGCTTGATGAAGGTCCACTCCAATTTTCCTGTCTGACGCGTCAGCGTGGTGCCTTCCTTTGTATGATACTGCTCGGTCATCGGCGCAGCACGCCCCTTGAAGAGCCAAACGTAGCGGTAGGTTCCATCCGCTTTCTCGCTCTTGAAACCGAGCGCGAAGTAGCCAGGGGTGTCGCCTGCCGCACGGATCAGGACGCCATTGTCGTCGATGACGTTGCCTAAGATCATCTCCTGGATGAGCAGCGGAATGTCCGCCATCTCCATTGTGAGCTTGATCTCGGGATCCGGATACACGACGTCGAACTCCTGATCATCAGCATATTGCACTTCAGGATCAGCGTTCTCCGGCGCGATCTGCGCGTCGATGGCACCCGCAAAGTCCTGCAATGTGCCGTAGTTGACGCCCTCATCGGTATCAGAAACGACCGGTGCGATGACGACGTTCTTGAGACCCACCGTACTGGCCACGGCGGGGGAAGCGGTATTCGGCATGGGTTAATCCTCCTCGTATTATGGATTCCTGCTGACAGCATCACGAAGCCCGGCCCGGATGATGTCGTAGGATTCGTCGGCCTTGGTGTCATAGGCGGGCCGGACGAAGGGGTGTGCCGGGGCTGGGGCAGGGCCGCCATGCCCGAACTCGACAGCGTTTGCGTAGTATGCGCCCTCCGCGGAGTGGTGTACGCCGATGGTGATGCTCCGGCCGGTCTTGCGCTTTTTGGCGCGCCCGACCTTGATCGATCGTTGCAGCGCACCAGTGATGATCTTGGGGTCGGAGGACGCATTGGCCTTCATCTGCTGATGGATCGGGACAGCCGCCGCCTCCAGGATGCCAGTGCAGGTGGGGCCATCCTCATGAAGGCGCGCGGCCATGGCGGCAAAATCGCCCATCAACTGGTCGACACCGTCGAGCTTCATGCTCATGGGGCTACCCCCGAGCGCAGGCACCAGGTCCAATGCATGTTGTACTGCCGGGTCGCGCTGTCGTAGGCCGGTTGGTTGTAGCCCATATCGGTCTCCTCAACCATGACGAACCCTGCGGCATACATGGCGCTTCGGATACGGGCGGCGGTGTCGGTCGGATCCCCGTCGCTCCAGAGGTTCAGGTACACGAAGGTCTTGAGAGAGACAACGGAGTCGTCCAGATGGACATCTTCGGTGGTCGTGGTGGCGTACACGGCGTACTGTGCGGGCGGATTCTGCCCGGAAGCGGTGGGCCGCCAGATGCCGGCGTATACGGGGATGTCCAGGCCGGAGAGGGCCTCTTGTACCTGCTTCATCAGCTGACCCCCTTCACGATGGACGCCTTGAGGCCCAGATACCTTCGCTTGAACTCGTACTCACCCAGCGTGGAAATGATCCATCGCGCGCCCCGGAACTTCACCCACATGCCCGGCTGGATGTCCTCACGGAACCGGATAGTGAAGTTGATGACCGCCTCGGCGTTGATGGTGTCGGCAGCGCGGAAGTGCTGGTTTCCGGCGTCCGTAGCGGCGGCCCACACCTTGCAGACCACCACTTCGGTGGGCTCTGGATATCCATTTTCATTGATGGTGTTCTCGGTGTACCCGACCTCCACCAGATGCTTCAGATCTCCCGGATGGGGGTCACTCTCGAAATTCTTGTATCCACGCAAGGCGTATCACCTCAATCAAAAAAACTGTGCCACATCCCTATGCGGGTAGAGCAAGTTCTCAAACGCCATCCGCATCGCCAGGTACACCTGCTTGTCGGGATTGTCCCGGTTCTCAAAGTAGTGACCGATCATGAGGAGTACGGCCAGCCGTACAGGCGGCGGCGCGTCCTCCGAAAACGAAACACGGCAGAAGTCCTCCGCCGCTGACTGCGCCTGCTCGATCAGGCTCCCGATGTAGGCATCTTCATCCTCATGCTGGATCCGCAGGTGGGCTTTGACCTCAGGGATCGTCACGATCATTCCCACGGTTTATTCCTCCGGAGCTTCCGATGCCATTAGGCCCGAGGTTTTCAGGCCCAAGATCAAGGCGTTGAACTCCTCGCGCAGCGCGGCGACGGTGGTAGCAGTGCTGGGAGGAATGCTGGGTATCTGGGCGCTGATAGGAACGTCGAACAGCCCTTCCGCCCCCTCTACGGTGGCCCCTGGCAAGAAGGTCAGCTTGCCGCCGATCACCCATTCGCCGCCCCCATGAGCATGATAATTTCGAGTATTGGTTTCCATGGGTATCACCCTCCTTAAGGGAATCGGGGACCGCCCACGCTGGACAGCCCCCGACCAATTAGGCAGACTTCATCTGCAGGCACTTGACCGCTTCCGGCAGGATCAGCTTTCCGTCCACGCGCTGGGAGGCGAGGAAGCCGACCTGGCCGGTCGGCGCGTACAGCTCGTTCAGCCTCTGGAACGTTCGACCTTCCCGGTCCGCTACCCAGTAGTAGCCCAGATCGCCGAACAGGATCGGCTTCGCCGAGGCCACCAGCGTCGGCACGAAAGACGAGGTGTACACCGGGCGGTTCAGAATGGTGTCCGGCGTACCAGCCGTCACCGAAGGCTGCCACATGTAGTCACCGGAGCCGTTCTTCAGCTTCCTGAGCGCCTTCACCGTGGTGTCGTTCATGATGAATACGGAATTCCTGCGGTACGGCGCGCGCAGCGAGTAGAACAGATCCATCACGTCGTCGAAGGTGATGGCGGTCGCGCTGCCCGCGGTCACGCCCACCTCCGCGCCGCCCGTGGTGTTCAGAATGCCGGTGGGCTTGCCGGTGCCGTTGCCGATGAAGAACGCTTCCTCCTCGGCAGCGCCAATGCGGCGGGAGAACTCCTTGGCGATGTAGCTGGCGACATTGAACACGCTATCGTGAAGGAGTTCGTCCGACACCTTAATCATGGTGGCCAGTTTGTACGCGCCGATGGAGATCATGCCGAAGGTATCGTCGCTCTCGGGGTACTGCGCCTCCTCGTCAATCCACGCCGCGTTGCCCTTGGATGCGACTACGGGGATCTTCCGGTCGCCGGAGGACGTGGTGATCACGTGGGCCAGCTGGCGGAAGATGTTCTGCTCTTCCAGCGCTTCAACCAGCGTGCGCTCATACTCATCGGGCGCCAGATAGCCGCCGTGGTCGTCCTGACCGATCTTCAGTGCGTTCGTGATTTCGTAGGGCACCGCCTTATCGCGCATGACGCGCCAGAAGGCGCTTCGGTACTCGTCCGTGGCCTTCCCAGACTTTACGGTTCCGGTATCCGATAGGGGCGCGCCGGTCAGCGGCTTCGAAGTGGGCGCGTTCAGTTCGCGGTCGATGATGGACTGACGTTCCAGCCGGTCGATCTCACGGCCCAGGCTGACCACGTCGGCTTCCATCTTCTCATAGGTAGCGTTGTCCTCAGCGGAGATCATGCCGTCGGTGCCGCGCTTGGTGTCCAGAAATGCCTTCGCGGCGTCCCACAGCTTTGCGCGCTTTTCGCGCAGGGCGAGAATTTGATTCATGTTCTACCTCCTAATGATTGAGTAGCGCCAGCCTGTGCTCCAGGTCTGCCGCTTTCACTCGGTTGTCGGGTTTAGGGATCCGGGTTTTCAACTTGTCCAGCAGGCTGTTCGTAACCGCCCGGCGGGAGTAGGTGAAGCTGTCCTCAAGCTTCTCGGGCGCGTCGCTTTCCTGCAGATACATGATCTCGTCGCAGAACCCGAACTCCAGCGCCATCTTCGGGTTCATCCACGTTTCGCCGTCCATGAGATGGCTGAGCCGCGCGCGGGAAAGCCCAGTTTTGATCTCATAGGCGTTGATGATGGATTCTTTCACTTCGTCCAGAAGCTGGATGGCTTTTCGCATTTCCTCGCTGTCGCCCATGGCGACCGTAAGAGGATTATGGATCATCAGGATGCTCGTGGGTGACATGCAGACCTTGGTTCCTGCCATGGCGATGACGGAGGCAGCGGATGCGGCAATGCCGTCAATCTTCACCGTGACGTCGGACGGATAATCCATGAGCATGGTGTAGATCTGAGATGCCGCGATACAGTCGCCGCCCGGCGAGTTGATTCGAACGGTGATCGGCCCAGTGCCCGACAGCAGTTCTGCCTTGAACGCGGCAGGCGTGACATCATCGTCAAACCAGCTTTCTTCCGCGATGACGCCGTCCAAGTAAAGCGTTCTCTCGCCGTCGTCGTTCGTTGCTTGCCGGTCCGGGGCAGACCAATTCCAGAACTTCTTCAATCGGAAATCTCCTTTCTCGCTTCGGTGATGGGGACCATATTGCCGTTGCAGAGATAGGCGTAGCCACCTTCATTCTCGGAAATAGGGTTCAGATTCTCCAGTTCGCGGATGTCGTTGGCGCTCATCCAGCCGTTCTGCCGGGCGATGGCATAGCCCTCCATGCGCTCCTTGTACGCGCCCCGCAGCAAACCGTCTATATTGAACCGCACGAAAAAGCGCTCCTTTTCCGTCTTGGAAAAGAGCGCCCGGTTCATGGATTGCTCAATGCGGACAAGCCATGGACGGATGGTATGAACACCAAACGAGATGGATTGGTGCTCGATGTTGCTAAAAGTAGCGTGCTCCAGATCGCCCACCAAATGCGGTGGCACCCGGAAGATGCGGCAAATCTCCGACACCTGAAACTTACGCGTTTCGAGGAACTGCGCTTCGTTATTCGGCATGGAGATCCGCTCGAACTTCATGCCTTCTTCTAAAATAGCGACTTTCCCGGAGTTTACGGACCCACCGTGCGCGGCATTCCAGCTTTCCCGGAGCGCCTTAGGGCTCTTCACTGTGTTCGGGTGGGTCAGCACACCGGAGGGCGTCGCCCCGTTGGCAAAGAACTTGCTGCCGTATTCCTCTGCAGCAATCCCCAGACCGATCGCATTCCGCTCTAGCGCAATGGGGCTGTAGCCCATGATACCGTCAAAGCCGAGGCCGGGCACATGCAGCACTTCTTCCGGCGCCAGCTTTACAGCCTTGCCGTCCGTCGTGGTGTAGGTGTAGACGAGCGCACCGCGACTGTCGCGGTCCACCTCCATGCGATCGGGCAGCAGTGGGTACAACTGGGCAACCTGGTTTCTGCCCGTTCGGATGATCTGGCAGTAGGCGTTCCCCCAGAGCAGCAGGTGCGAGAGCATCACTTCCCGGAGGACGAAGGACGTCATCTCCGCATTGGGCTCATCATGCAGCACTCGATACAGCGGATGCTCCACCGCCTTCACGCTACCGGATTCTGTGCTCTCATAGACATGGAGCGGCAAACTGGCGACGGTTTCAGCGATTACCCGCACACAGGCGTACACCGCGGAAACCTGTATGGCCGACCGGGCCGTGACGGATTTGCCCGAGCCGCTGGAACCAAAGTAGAAGGCTGGTGCAGCGCTGACGATATTCTCCGGTTTATCCCGCGAGCGGAATAGCCGGGCTAGTGGATTGTTCATATCACGCCTCCAAAAAAGATCACAAGAAAACGCCCATCGGTGGATGGGCGTTGGAGGGGTTCGAAGGAAAGGGATTTAGTGTTGTGCCGTTCTTCTCTCATACTTGGGATTGTATTTTTCAACGAGGGATGCTTTTATCCGCTCTAATACTATGGTGCCGAAGTTAGCGTCTAGTAATATGTCGATTCTCCTGCAATTCTCTTTTATCCATCCGCAGACACTCGCTTCTGAAATTCTGAGGTGACTCATTGATATATCCGATAGAAGTGATGCTGCCAAATTGCTTTGCGAGGACTTTGGGTTGTAGTGTTGGCTATAAAACCGGGAATTGCTCTTGGAGCCGGCTCTTCCAACGACTAACGCATTGCCATCGTGCCAGAACGTACAAATGCCCATCATACCAGGCGGAAGTTTCTCCGGATTGTGAGGTGTAGGCCTATCGACAATTATGTACTTCCTTGTATCGATGGGCTTACCCAACAGCTTAAAAGTGTTGAGGACTATTTCATCAAACTCAGCTATCAGGCTCATCAGACATCACCCCCGTTCTATTGGTACTGTTGATATTGTATCAGACCTATCTTGAAAGGTAAAGATAGATCGTCCCAATATTTGGGCGTGCGCCGACTGGCTACAGGCCCTCGCCGGTCTTCCGGTCATGGCAGGGCTTGCACAGCGGTTGCCAATTCGACTGATCCCAGAACAATCGGTAGTCACCGCGGTGAGGGACGATGTGGTCGATTATGGTGGCGGGTGTCAGCCGATCCGCCCGCAGGCACTCGGTACAGAGCGGGTGCTTCTTCAGAAAGAGCGTTCGCGCTTTCCGCCAGCGCCCGTCGTAGCCGCGCTGCGTCGCCGTTTCGCGCGCGTACGACTTTTGGTGCTGCGCGCAATAGGGCTCGTCGCCTAGATTGGGGCAGCCGGGATGGCGGCAGGGACGTTTTGGCGTTCGCGGCATGCAAATTCCCCCCTATATAGATGAAGAGATCAGATGAAGAGCAGTCCGCGTTCATCATAAACGGAGCCGCCGTTCTGGTTCTTCATCGCCCGATCCAGCGCCATCACCAGCGCCACCGCGCCGTCCACCTTTTCCGTGGACTTCTCCTTGTCAATCTTCAGGTTTCCCGCCGGGTCGGTGCGCACGAAAGCGTTGTCCATGTTCCACCGGAGTACCGGGTGCCCACCGTGATTCAGCTTCCGTTCCAACACGATGCGCATCAGTTCCTTGGTCGGGGGACTCATATCCTTGAAACCCTGCCCGAAGGGAACCATGGTGAACCCGTCGTTCTCCAGTGCCTGCACCATCATCGTGGCGTTCCAGCGGTCGTAGGCAATCTCGCGAATGTTGTAGCGCTCGCCCAGATCACAGATGAACTTCTCGATGAACCCGTAGTGTACAACGTTGCCCTCGGTGGTCATGAGGTGCTGCTGCGCCTTCCAGACGTCGTACATCACGTGGTCGCGCCGGACGCGCAGGGAAAGCGTCTCTTCCGGCAGCCAGAAGAAAGGAAGCACGGTGTATGGCTCCTCCTCATCCTCAGGCGGGAACACAAGCACCAGCGTCGTCAGGTCGCTTGTGGACGCAAGGTCAAGCCCCGCATAGCAAAGCCGGCCTTCCAGTGCCACAGCATTCACTACACCGCCGCACTCGTCCCAACGCTCCATAGGCATCCAGCGGATGGACTGCTTGACCCATTGGTTCAGGCGCAGCTGCCGAAACATGTTCTCATCCGCAGGGGTCTCCATGGCTTTTCGGTAGGCGTCGCGCACCTTATCGATGGAGATCGTGTGGTCCAGTGACGGATTGGCTTTGTACCAGTTCTGCTCATCCTGCCAGTCCGCATCATCCGGCAGTCCGAAGATAACCGGATAGAAACGCGGGTCGGCTTTACGTCCTTCCAGAAGGTCGAGCGCCTTTTGGTGTACCTCCCAGCAGATGCTGTTGCGGTCTGTACCTGCTGTCGTGAGGAAAAACCACAACGGTTGTTTCCGAGCGTCGCCGGAGCCCTGGGTCATCACGTCGTAAAGCGCGCGGGTAGGCTGGGTGTGCAGCTCATCAAAGATGCAAGCCGAAACGTTCAGACCGTGCTTGGTGGCGACTTCCGAAGACAGCACCTGATAGATGCTGCCGGTGGGCTGGTACACCATTCGCTTTACGGAGGGTATGATCTTAATGCGCTTCAGGAGCGCTGGGGACTGCTTGACCATATCAACCGCCACGTCAAATACGATGCCCGCCTGCTGGCGGTCGGACGCGCAGCTGTACACTTCCGCCTTCCATTCATCGTCATTGACCAGCATGTTCAGGGCAATCGCCGCGCCAAGTTCAGACTTACCTTGTTTCTTCGGGATCTCGATATATGCTGTGGTGTACTGCCGCATGGTCGGATCATCGTCCCGGACGGTGCCAAAAACCTCGCGGATGATCTTGTCCTGCCACGGCAGCAGCTTAAACGGCTTCCCGTGGAACTCGCCCTTGGTGTGCTTGAGGCACTCAATAAAAGAGCTGGCCCGCTTGGCCTTGTTCTCATCAAACGCCACCCATCCACCCGCCCTTCAGCAGCGTCTCCATGGGGTCTGTGGAGAACGTATCATCTGATCCACCGCCTGCCGCGATGATGCGGGCGCGTGTTGCGGGCGTCAGGCCGAACTCCGAGCAGAACGACTGCATGATCTTCAGATTCTGCTGGGCAATGGACACCTGCGGGACCTGCTGGACATACCCGCTGGGCGTCTTGAAGATGGAGCCGTGCTGCGTGATGAACGCTTCGGCCTCCTTCCATCGCGCATACGCCTGACAGTAGCCCTCAAAGGCTGTCAGGTCGGCCATGGTCAGTACACCCATTGCTTCAAGGGCCGGGGCCAGACGCTTCCATTCTTTCTTGGCTACCGGCAGAATCCAGGCCGGGCATTTGATGTTCCCCTTGGGCATGATCGGTTCATGCTCGTTGAGCGGACGCTTGCCCGGATTGCCTTCAAGCAACTTGATCGCGGTGGGTTTGGGCTTTCTGCCCCGCGTCGCCATCTGGCACACCTCCCTTCCTGGTTATCGGGCCGATGATCACTCCTGCGCCGTCGCTTCCTCGAATGACAGCTCCACACCGTCACGCAGCACGCGGATGCCCGCCGTGCTTTCTAAGGCATCGGCATATCGCCGGACAATGACGGACGCATACTTCGGATCTATCTCCATCATCCGGCAGATCCTGTCGGTCTGTTCACAGGCGATGAGCGTTGAACCGCTCCCCCCAAAGAGGTCAAGCACCACGCCATTGGGGGCCGAACTGTTCTTGATCGGATAGGCCAGAAGCGGTATCGGCTTCATGGTCGGATGGTCTGCACTGCGCTTGGGTTTTTCGAAGTTCCAGATGGTGGTCTGCTTACGATCGGCGAACCACTTGTGCTTGCCGTTGGGGAGCCACCCGAAAAGAACCGGCTCGTGTTGCCACTGATACGGGGAGCGCCCCAGCACCAGCGACTGCTTCACCCAGATGCAGACGCCGCTGATGTGAAAGCCCGCTTCCTTGAACGCGCGCCGGAAATTCAGCCCCTCCGTATCCGCGTGGAAGACGTAAGCCGACGCACCCTCCGCCATATGTGCCGCCATGTTGCGGAACGCGGCCAGCAGAAACTCGAGAAAAGCACCATCCGCCATGCTGTCGTTCAAAATTGACTTGCCATCTGCGCTTTCGTATGCAACATTGTACGGGGGGTCGGTCACGACGAGGTTCGCTTTGACGCCGTCCATGAGCAGCGCGACATGGTCCGCATTCGTAGCGTCGCCGCAGACCATTCGGTGCCTGCCCAGCGTCCATACATCACCCAGCTGCACAAACGGCTGGATGGCATCCGGGTCGATACCACACTCGTCGTCCTTGACATCCTTGTCATGGACCTTGGAGAACAGTTCGTCGATCTCGGCGGCGTCAAATCCCGTCGCGCCCAGGTCGTAACCGTTCTGCTGCAGGTCGGAGAGGAGGTCAGCCAGCGCCACAGGTTCCCATTCACCCACGGCCTTATTGAGCGCGATGTTGAGGGCCTTTTCGTCCGGTGGATTTTCGATGTGCACCACCACGCAGTCGATCTCCGTCGCGCCTTCCGCCGTCAGCACCTTGTATCGTTGGTGACCGCCTACGATGTTCCCGGTCACCTCGTTCCAGATGACGGGATCGACATAGCCAAACTCGCAGAGGCTCCGCTTGATCTTCTCATAGGCCGGGTCGCCGGGCTTCAGGTCTTTGCGCGGGTTGTATTTCGCGGGCTTCAGCTTCTCCACCGGGATCCGCTGCAGGTTCATGCTCGTATTCAAAGAAAGCCTCCTTCACTCGCAACAGACGCCCATCACGAGCGGCTGCTTTTTTCGTTTTGGGGCCGAATACCCCGGGTCCTGAATTTCGCGAAAACTCGCACTAGAGGGGGCCGCGGTCTCCGGCGAGAGGTTCGTAGAGATCCGATCCCCCCTCCCCGGCACACTTCACCGAAGCGGAGCGCGAAAGTCCACCGGGCGGGTGGGACTTCTCCAAAGCGGAGCGCCAAAGTCCACGGGGCCGGTGGGACTTCTCCGAAGCAAACCCCGAAAGTCCACGGGGTCGGTGGGACTTCTGCAAAGCAAACCCCGAAAGTCCACCACGCCCGTCGGACTTCTCCGAAGCGGCGTGCGAAAGCCGGCGGTGGGTGTGGGCGGGCGGCCGGGCGGGGTTTGGGCGGGCGGTGGCGCGCGCTTCCTCTATAGCGCGTGGGCCGGGCGACGTATCGCAAACGACGCAAAAACGACGGCGTTTGTTATCTTGCGTTTCCGGCCGGGCCGAGCGATGAATGTGTCGCGGCCGCAAACCGGGCCGCCGCCGCGGGCGGGTCAAGCCGCCGGGCCGAAAGGGGTACCCCATGACCACCTGCGCTGAAAGGGCTGCCTTCCACACCGCCACCCGGGACGCGCTCCGGGCCGCCGCTCAAGCCGAGGCCGCCGCCGACCGGGCCGACCGGGCCGCCCGCGAAGCCGCCGAGGCCGAAGCCGCCTTGGTCGCCGCCACCAACGCCGCCCGGCTGTACCGGGCCGCCGCCGAACAGGCTGCGCTCCACGCCGCGGTCGCGGCCGACACCGCCGAGCTCCTGGCAGACGAGATCCCGGCCGACATGGGGTCGGACGACGAGGACGCCGACCTTTTGGAAGCCGCCATGCAGGCACACGGCCGGGCCTACGTCGCCGCCGACAAGGCCCGCAAAGCCGCGGCCGCCGCCCGCCAGGTCAAGCGCTGAGCCCGAGCACACAAAGGAGGACGCCGCTATGAAGGACCAGACCTTTGGTATCGAGATTGAGATGAATGGCATCACCCGGGCGAAGGCCGCGGAGGTCATCGCCGCGCACTTTGACATCCGACCCACCCACGTGGGCGGGAGCTACGACACCTGGGCGGTGTACGACCCGGAAGGCCGGCCTTGGAAGCTGGTCTCGGACGCCAGCATCGCCGGCCCGTATGAGGAGCGCACCGAGCTGGTCAGCCCGATCTGCCGGTGGACAGACATCGAGACGGTCCAGGAACTGGTGCGCAAGCTGCGCCGGGCCGGCGCCAAAGCACACGAGAGCTGCGGGATCCACGTGCACATCGGGCTGGGCAGCCACACCCCGAAAACGCTTCGAAATCTGGTGAACATCGTCAACGCCAAGGAGGACCTGCTGACCCAGGCGCTGCAAATCGCGCCGGAACGCCGCACACGCTGGTGCCAGCCGGTTGACGCGGGCTTCCTCGCGAGGCTGAACCGGCTCAAGCCCAAAACCCTTCCCGAGCTCGCCCGGGTGTGGTACGACGATCGGAACTGGGAGCGCCATGCCCACGAGCACTACGACCACAGCCGGTACCACCTTTTGAACCTCCACTCGGTGTTCCAAAAGGGCACCGTCGAGTTCCGGGCCTTCAACAGCACACTCCACGCGGGCGAAATCAAATCCTTCATCCAACTGAGCATGGCGATTTCCCACCAGGCTTTGGAATCGAGCTCGGCCTCGCCACGCCGCCCGGAGACCGACAACCCCAAGTACACCTTCCGGTGCTGGATGCTGCGGCTGGGGTTCATCGGCGACGAGTTCGCGACCGCCCGCGAACACCTGCTCAAGCACCTGCCGGGCAATGCCGCATGGCGCCAGGCGAGCTGACACAGCCCGCTTCCAGGCCGGCTGGTTTGAAATCAAGCACACCCGCCTGATGAGGCCCGGTGGCTCCGGGCCGAAACGCGAAACGCGTCGCGGGAAGCTAGTAGAGCTCCCAAATCAAAAAGGGGGACCACACAGATGTACGAGCGCGAGAACGAACAGGACTTCGAAGAGGTGTTGCAGGACGGCCTGCGGGAACTGATCGCCCAGGATGGCGACTACCGCACAGCGGAAGACCTGTGCTGGGTGAACCTACGGGTTCAGACCTTTTCCGAGGATGGCGTGATGACCCGCGACAAAGGGCTGGTCATCAGCCTGCCGAACGGCCGCGAGTACCAGTTGACCATCATCCGGAGCCGCTGACACACGGCTCTGAAATCAAGGGAGGTACATCATGAAGCGCATCTTTGACAACACCACCTGCTGGAATATCTTTGACCACACCGATGACCCCGAGCGGTACTGGGCGCTGCAGCGCGTCGGGCTGCACGACGCCGCCCGCACAGCCGCCATTTTGCTGACGCTCCGCTACCCGCTCAGGATGATCCCGGTGATCATCGCCTGCGCCCGCTGCGGTTGACCCCGCAAGCTTACAAATCCAGAGCGAATACACTTCCAAATCAACCTCAAACCTGATACACTAAATACGGAGGAACAACGCCATGAATTACATCGCGTATGGCTCCAACATGATCGAGGAACAGATGATGTACCGCTGCCCGGACGCTCGGCTTCTTGGCATGGGGTACCTGCCGGGAAGCCGGTTGGAGTTCTACCTTCACGCCACCGTAGAGCACTCCCATGCAAAAGATGCACAGGTGCCGGTCGCCGTCTGGGAGATCAGTTCAGCTGATGAACGGCGGCTGGACCACTACGAAGGTTACCCCAGTTACTACATCAAGGCGGAGCGCACGGTACACATGACGGGCGGCTCTGAAATCAAGGGTATGATCTACCTGATGAACCAGAAGCGCATTGCGCCGCCGACCCGGGATTACTATGATGGAATCTTACGGGCGTACCTGGCGCTGGGCTTTTCCTCCGAAATCGAGAGGGTCTTGAAGCCCGCGCTCCTACGCAGCCTGCTGCGAAAATCTTGATGCACCCGGCCGTTTAGGGCACAACAAAAGCCGCTCTCAAATCGAGCGGCTTTAAGCGTTGATGAATAGGGAAAATAGCGCTTTTCTTGCGCCGAAAACCTCCGGTGGCTGGAGAATCAGAACTGTATGGTCTTGAACCGAAGCCCGTCAATCTTTGCGAGCGCGTCCTCCAGCGCCTTAATCGCGCCGACTTCCTCCGCGTCCACCAGCTGCAGCAGAATCAGACCTTCTTCGGAGCAAACATCGCCGGCCTGGTGCAATCCAAGGCGCATTTTGATGTTGCATCCGAATTCAGTCAACACACCTTGAAGAGCGTCCGCGACTTCCCGCCGCTTGCTGGCCCGGATGGCCATGATGGTTTCCGTGTTCATGCAACATCCCCGTCTTTCTATTCATAGATCCACATGCAATATACTATCACCCGGCGGTCTGGGTGTCAATTGCCTCTTCTCTTTCCCGTACCTTTCGCCCTCTTTCCATCCACCCTTCTGCCAAGCTGTTTAATTTAGGGGTTTGTCCAACGACAGAAGCCGCTCTCAAATCGAGGGCGGCTTCTGTCGTTCATGGAGCTTTGAAATCTTGCGCCAGTCGCGCCACGTGAGCGCCGATGGCGGAGCTGGGGGGACGACCCGAGTCAACAGCGCTCAGCCGGCGTCAAGGGCGCCTGTGCGGTCACGTCGCGAATCGTCAGAGAGGGATCACGTCGTAGGCGGTTTCGACACCGGTTTCGTTCTTTCTGAACCGAACCAGCAGTTGGCCTTCACACACCCGGTACACCGCCTGGAAGGGCTGGAGCCACAGGTGCGTCAACCCTGGGCAGTGCTGGTATGCTTCGGCGCGGTACGCTTCGAAATCTTCTTTGCCTTCCGCGCCCAGCCAACGCCTGTACAGATCCATCAGGTAAGGAAGCTGCTGTTTCTGAAGCCGCTCCCACACCAGTGGGCCGGGCATCGACTTGAAGTTGGAGATTGGCCGCCCGTCATGAAAGAGCGCCCACTGGTTAAGCGGTAGCGGGTTTTGCATCAGGTCCAGCATCGCTTCTGCGGTACCACAATCGTCGCAGACGTAGACGTCCGCGTGGCGGCTGAGCGCATTGCACGTCACATGGATGTTCATCACGCCGCTCCCGCAGCGGGGACAGGACATGCGCTCTCCGGCCAGTTGCCGGGCTTTGAAATCAAGGAGCTGTTCATTCAGATCCTTCATTCTGTCTCCTCCTTCCCGTCAGCGGCGTGGGCGTCCCGGCGCAGCGCGGCGTATTTCTCTTTGTGCTTTTGTGCGGCAACGTCGTTCGGGAACGCCGCGTGGCCGTTCAATCCGCCCAGCAGGATACGGCGCTCCTCTTTGAAATCGGCACCGCCCATGCCCAGCCGTAGTAGCCATGACCGCGCGAAGTACTTCTCGTTCTCGGGTTCCTGGACCTGTGCGGTGATGCGGGTCGCTGACTGCGCGGCCTTGATAATCTTGTCGGTTAGCAGGCCGTAGGTCGTCCAGCGCATCGGCTGTTCCGCATGGAATGGGTAGCGCAGCGTGACGTTACCGTCCAAATAGCTGAAGCCGTCCAGTTCGCCGCGGGTTTTAGAATCAGCCAGCCGCTGTTGGAAGGCGGCCAGGTCTTCTGGCATGTGCTCCTTCAGGCTGTCGATCAGGTTCTTCGAAATGAAAAGGCTTCCGGATTCCGTCATGCGGTTGAACAGATACTGCTTGCTGTACAGCATGTGGATCAAGTTCGAAAGGCTCCCAACCGTCAAGCCGGGGGCGGGCTCGCTGATCTCCATGGCTTCGATGTCGGTAGCTTCTGAATCAGCTTCCGGCGCTGGTTGCTCGGTCTGCGGTTCCTCCGCCGCCCAGCCATGGTTCTGGAAGAATGGCTGTAGTGCGGTCCAGGCTTCCAAATCGTCGGTGACGATTGCTGCGTCCTTTTCCACCTTGACCGAGCCAATGCTGTAGGTGCAGCGCGGTACGCCGTCATAGTGCGGTTCCATGTGCAGCCATTCACCGATGGCCTGTGCGAGCAGCTTGCGCTGGGTTGTAAGACCGGTTTCTACTCTCATGGGGATGCCTCCTTCGCTTTGGGTAGTGTCATATACGCTCTAAAAGCGATGGAAGTCAAGCAAATCATGAAGGTTGGTCATTATCCTTCTTTTCAAAGAAAAAACCCTCGCGGTGCATCAGCGAAGGCTTGTCGGATCTACTTTGCTAGTCTGACTATATCACACCCTGGGGGCTGTCTAATACTGTCTTTTCAGGTCTTTTGTTCCGAAGCCAGAATTTTTTCTACCTCCTGGAGGGCCCGGCCATGCACTTTGTACACATACCGCTCTTCCAGGTCCATCCGAACAGCGATTTCGCTCCAGCTTTTGAAGCATAGATACCGCAGTTCCAGCAGAAGCTGATATTCCGGGTTGTGCACCTTCTGAATGATGGTGCCCACTTCGAGCAGCAGATCAATTGCCCGGCTCAGTTCATCCTCCGCTTCCATGAGCCGATGGATCGTGTTCTCCATCGAGGTGGCGCAGCGCGAGTGCGAGACAGGCTCGCTCTCATACGAGGCGGTGACCTTCTGCGCCAGCGCGCGCAGGACTTCCACGCGCTCAAGCTTGCTGTTGATGCGCTGGTCGAGCCGAAACGTTTGGTTAAGGTATTCTTTCGCGGTCATTTGTGTTTCCCCCTGACTTCGTTTTTTAGCATCCAGATCAGTTGCTTGCCGTCCAGGTCGCATAATGTCTGGAACCAGCTCGATCGAAAGAACGCTTCCAGTTCACGCTTCTGGCAGAGTTGTTTGGTGCTCTCCGGGTAAAAGTGCAGGCTCCGAAGTGCGGTTCTGTAATCCTTGGTCGCCTGCACGATGATAGCTTCCGCCAGGCTCAACCAGTTGTCGCTGGGGATTTCAGTCATTGGTACCCCTCCAAATTCGCCTTCACCGCGTCAATCAGCGCGGCTTGGGTCTTGTCTTTTTGTTTCAGAGCAGCCATGATCTGCTCGTCAATCGTGCCCCTCGTGATGATGTGGTGGATGACCACGGCCTCGGCCCGCTGCCCCTGCCGCCAGAGCCGGGCGTTGGTCTGTTGATATAGTTCCAGGCTCCAGGTTAGCCCGAACCAGATGAGCGTGGAGCCGCCCGCCTGCAAATTCAAACCATGTCCGGCAGATGCTGGGTGGATCAGGCCGACTTGCATTGCGCCGGCATTCCAGTCCGCGATATCCTTGCTCGTTCGGATCTCCCGTACATGAAACCGCTCCTGGATCCGGGCCAGATCGTGCTTGAACCAGTAGGCCACCAGCACCGGCTTGCCGTTCGCCGCTTCGATGAGATCCTCCAGCGCGTCCAGCTTCCGGTTGTGGATGTGGACGACGCGCTTCTCATCACCGTACACCGCGCCGTTCGCCATCTGGCAGAGCTTGCCGGAGAGGGCGGCCGCGTTCACCGCGTCGATCTCCTCGCCGTTCAGCGAGACCACGAGGTCATTTTTCATCTGCGTGTATACCTCATGCTCCGGGTCAGAGAGTGTCACCGTCACCTTGTTCATCACGCACTCGGGCATCTTCAAGTAGTCGGTGCTCTTCATGCTGATGGTGATGTCGGCGATCCGGCGGTAGATCTCCTGCTCCGCGCCGGGTTTGGGTCTGTAGGAGAAGATCTGCTGAGCACTGCGCTTGTCGGGCAGGAAGAACTCGTCCCGGTAGTGGGTGATGAAGCGGCCCAGGCGCTTGCCCATGTCCAGCAGCCGGAATTCCGCCCACAGGTCCATCAAGCCGTTGCTGGAGGGGGTGCCCGTCAGGCCCACAATCCGCATGACGTGGGGGCGCGCCTTCAAGAGGCTCCGGAACCGCTTCGCCTGATAGGACTTGAAGGAGGACAGTTCGTCGATGACAATCATCTCGTAGTCGAACGGCAGGCCACTGCTCTCGATCAGCCACTGGACGTTCTCCCGGTTGATGATGTACACGCTGGCCTGCTGCCGTAGCGCCGCTTTGCGTTCGGCTTCCGTGCCCACCGCGACCGAGTAGGTCAGGCCCCGCAGGTGATCCCATTTCCGAATCTCATCTGGCCACGTGTCTCGCGCCACTCGCAGGGGTGCGATCACCAGCACCCGGCTGATCTCGAAGCGGTTCAGGCAAAGCTCATGAATCGCCGTCAGTGTGATTACGCTCTTGCCAAGGCCACAATCCAAGAGAATTGCGGCAACAGGGTGCGTCAGGATGAAGTCGGTCGCGTAGGCCTGGTACTCATGGGGTTTGTATTTCATCCAGCACACCTCCGATCTGCTCCGGTCGGTCGATCACGTACACTCGAAACCCTAGCGCCTCCAGCTGCCCTTTCCGCCTTACCTGCAGCGGGCGCAGGATCTTCCCAGGCGCTTTCACTTCCACGAACGCCAGGCGCCCACTGGAGAGGAGTACGAGGCGGTCGGGTGCGCCTGCCCATCCGGGGGAGGTGAACTTAGGCGCGAGGCCGCCCATCCGACGGACGGCCTGTACCAGGTTTTGCTCGATGATTTTCTCACGCATCCTTGTTTTCCTCGAAGATCCGGCGCTCGGCTTCAAGGGCACGATCATGGGCAATCTGAAGCGCTCGCTCCATGATCTTATCGGGCGAGTTCCACGCTTCCTCTATGGAGAGGAAGTACCGACGGAACTCTTTGCCCATCTCGCTGCGCTGAAGCATGCAGAGCTCCTTGGCCATTGAGATGGAAAGCGCATGGTCGATCGCTTGCTTGCCCGGAAACCCGTCAGACCTATTACTCAAAAATGTGCAATAGTCTTTTCCCTCACGGAAGCCATACGCGCACATTCTGGGGAACCAGTCATTGTAGCGGGTGTTGATTTTCAGCAAGGCGTGCAGCTCGCGTCCGCTGACGGTTGGATTATCGGAATCGAATACGATCGCGATCTGATCTGTCATGGAGATACCTCACACTTTCTGTAGTCGCGCCAGCAGCGTTTGAACACCTCAACGCACTCGGAGCAGGCACCATGACTAGTGAGATGCTCCAGGATAGCCGCCCTGATGTTTTCAGCGGGCCAGGATTTGTCGGACGACATATCATCAGCGAGGTCCCCGCGGGGTGAGTTTTTTCCCTGATATCGGGCTATCATCCAATCGTAAAAGGTCATCATATGTTCCACTCCTATCTCCTGTGTGCAGGTTGCGGAAGTCGCTGTATAAAACTCTCTATAGGGAAAATTTGACCCTGAATTTCCCTTAAGGGACTTTCTAGTGGAGACCTTCGCAACCTGCACACTACCTATTAAATGGTGTTACTGAAGAAAGTCATCGTTGAACGTCCGATCCACGAGCCGCAGGCCATTGACGAAGATCCCAGATCGCTTTTTATGCCTGTTGAAGTCCTCCGCCTCCAGCGCCGCGTAGAAATCCGTGGTGGACCGGATGTACTCACCGGTCTCAGTGCAGAAACTGCGGTAGGTCGTGTACAACTCCCCCGATTTGGCTTCCAGGCCGGGGCCGACCTCGCAGCACTCCGTCAGGAAGTGGTTGAGCCAGTCGCTTTGCTCCCGATACGCCTCGATCGCACGTTGGACACGCGCGGGCAAAGGGATCTTGAACCCCAGCTCAATGGCTTCCTGCGCGCCCTCGATCATCCATGCCATGACGGCCTCGCGGGCGTTCTCGAACAAGTGGTCCGCGTAATTCTTGATGTCGCTATTCCCCTCAATCTTCGCCGTGAAGGGAATGACCACCAACCTGCGCCAGATACCGCTGTCCATCGCGCCGACCTTGGGGAGATGGTTCGTGTACAGAACCAACGTGTGGCTCGGCGTAAAGCTGAGCGGGTCCTTGTACTTCTTTTCGCCGTACACATTGTCCGTGGAGGTCAGCTGCTTGACCGTGGAGGTGTTGAGCCGGGTACCTTCCTCGAGCTCGGCAGCGATTAGGAGGCGCTTGCCTCGGGTCTCGGCCATCTCAGGCTTGACATTGCGCCTGCAGCCCACCGTCAAGGCATCAGCGGAGATGTTGCCGCTGTAGTCACCCAGCACGCGGGCCAGTGTGTTCCAGAAGGTGGACTTGCCATTGCGGCCGTCACCATAGGCGATGATCATGACTTCCCAGAAGACCTGGCCAACGCACACCACGCCCGCGACACGCTGGACATACCGGATCAGCTCCTCGTCATGGCTGAAGAAGGTATTGAGGGCGTCGAGCCACAGCTTCTTGCCTTTTTCACTGGGTGAAGCGGCTGTTGCGTGGGTGATGAAATCCTCTGGATTGTGCGCTTGCGCGCCCGCGAGCCCGCGGCGGAGATCGTAGGTGGCGGCAGGCGTACACAGCAGGTACCAGTCTTTGTCCAGGAGCGCTGGATCGATCTCCAGAACAGGCCTTGCTTCATGCAGGGTGGCGGTGATATACTTGGACTCACGGCGCTGCAGGGCAAAGCTCTTGTAGGACGCCGCATCCTCGTACCGCTGGTATGCCTGGAGCTGCTCATCATTCAGCACTGCCGTGGCCTTCTTCTTCGGATGCTTGGCCATAATCTCAGCCGCCCCGGTATCTTCGTAGGCACCAACGCAGTTCTGAATGTCTTGCTGGGCCTCCGCCAACTGCAGATCTGTCAGCGCGTGCGCGACATGCTGCGCGCCCGGCTTTGTTTCGCGCCAGTAGGTGCCGTTGTAATGGATGTAGTCGGTGGCCGGAGAGTACCGGAGTTCCCCATGAAAGACTTCACCGAGCATGCGGGCTTGGCCGACGTCCGTGTAGTCTTCGGGCTTGTACAGATATGTGTCGGCGTTGTACTCGTCCGGCGGCACATAGCCTTCCTGCTGCGAGATCCGGCTGTAAAACCCCTGTGCGCTGCGCCAGATCGTGGAGAGTTCCGCATCCTCCAGCGGCGGGTCACACTTGTCGGCCTCATCCAGGAAGAAGTTGTACGCGGTCTCGGTGTCCCCGTAGCGCTTGAGCACGCGCCCGGCAAAGTGCGACAGCGTGGCGTTCCGGCTGCCTTCCGAAATGACGCTGCCCGACGGATTGCCCATATTCCTGAAAGCGTCCGCTTCGGAGTCGGGATAGTACATGTCCAGACACTCGTCCAGCGTGATCGTGCCTGGGAAAAACGCCGCCTCTGGCTCTGCCGTGCCGAAGAAGAACCGGGCGGCATCCAGCGCTTTCATATCGAAGTACGGGAAGACAGCGTTCATGCGCTTTTTCAGGTCGCTGTACTCGGCATGGTCGGTCACCTCTTCGATCAAGAACAGAACGTGAAACTTGGGTCGCGGGGGTTTGCCGCGCTTGGGTATGTTGTGGTGTCGGCTGAAATGCACGGCGAAAGTCGTGTCCGGAAAAGCCTGCCGGATATGGTCCGGAGTGACCCAGTCGTCAGGGTTTTCAGAATGGTCGTTGTCACAGTCCATGCCGAGACAGTCCGATCTTGTGAAATTATCGTTCGAGCGATAGTTGCGCTTATACTGCACGCAGACATAATCGCGCGCGGCGGCTTCCCGTAGTGACGCGTCATCCGTGACCAGCACCTTGTGTGGGTATATGCAATTTGTCTCCATTCCGACGCAGTCTGCGTGGTAGAGCGTAAAGCCGTTCATGTGACCACCTCCTCACATTCTTTGGTGAAGTACCGGATTCGCTGGCCCTTGCGCATAGCGCGCGTGATCTCAATGCCCATGCCCCTCGTAATCGCGTCTCCGAACACCCAGAGCTCCGCGCACTTCGAAAGGAGCACGATGTCCATGAACAACGCCAGATCTCGCTCGGCGTCGTCATCATCTTGCATGAACTGGGGAAACAACAGGTGCGGCGCGATGGGGATGCAGCCACTGTCAACCACGAAGCGGCAGTAGCGCCGGGCGTTCAGGATGTTGGCATCGATGTCTCCGGAGTAGGGGGAGCACACATAGACGATCGGCCGGAACCGGGCTTTTCGCAGTTCAGCTTCGATGTTGGTGAAGGCTGCAAAGACCGTCGGGTCGGGGTAGCCCTCCGAGTTGTACTTGCTGACGCTCATAGTGTTCCCTCCGCCGGGGGACTTGGGTGATAGCACATAACCTTGACCTCCTAAAACAAAGATGTGAAAGGTCGCCCTTTCACATCCCAGTCAAAAGAATCGGCGCGGGAGTTTACACCGCCGGATCAAGTTTTTTTGTAGAAAGGCATCTCGTCCCCGTCCGCGCGCAGCACCAGCCCCGGTACCCACGGCGGAGTTCTGCCCATCTGCTCGCAGACGGCCTCCAGAGACACCCGAGGATCAGCCTCGATGATGATTTCGTCATGCACGTGTGCCACGATATTGCAGCAGCGCAGCGTCTGCATGGCGTAGCACAGAATGTCACGGCTGATCGCCTGAACGATGTTTTCTACGAACTTCGGACCGTAGGACTCAATGCGATCCCACTTCTTGACCCCGCTTACGCCCATGTAGGTGATCGCCGGAGAACCGAACTGGTTTGTTCCGATCTGGGGCCGTACATAGGAGAGCTGTCTGCCGGACGGCAACGTGATGAAAAGCATCGAGGATTGGCAGGTAAAGGTGATTCCGTGCGTCTTGGTGATCGTCCTGTCGCGCACGGCGGTCATCACGGCGCTGTCCACATCCCACCAGAGCTTTACGATCTTGAGATTGGCCGCACGCCACGCATCGACCAGCGGCTTCAGTTCGTCTTCCATCAAACCCATGTCCAGCGCGCCCATTGCCTTGAGCGCGCCTACGGAGCCGCCGTAGCCGAGCGCCAGCTCCGCAATCTTTCCTTTCTGCCGCAGATGCCCGTTTTTGCCGTGCTTCTCCACGGGCACACGAAACATCTGGGCGGCGCTGGCACAGTAGATGTCGCCGCCTTTCTTAAACACATCCAGCCGCCATTGCTCCCTAGCCAGCCAAGCGATGACTCGCGCCTCGATGGCTGAGAAGTCGGCGACAATGAGCTTTCCGCCCTCATAGGGTACGAGTGCCGTGCGGATGAGCTCGGAAAGCACATCGGGGGCGGAAGGATATCGGGCTTTCAGATCCTCATACGCGCCCGCACGCACCATCTCTCTGGCGTCCGCGAGATCGTCCATGTGGTTCTGGGGCAGGTTTTGCAACTGCACGTTTCTGCCCGCCCAGCGACCAGAGCGATTCGCGCCATAAAACTGGAAACACCCGCGGATGCGATTGTCCGAACAAGCGGTGTTTGCCATCGCTTGATATTTTTTCACCGAGGATTTCGCCAGTTGCTGTCTGAGCGCAAGCACATCCGCAAGACCATCGGGAGCGTCTTTAAGAAGCGCGGCCACCTGCTTCTTGCCGAGCGAGTCAGTTTCCAGACCGTTCTTCGCAAGCCAAGTTTTCATCTGTGCTACGCTGTTCGGGTTCTGGAGCGCCGTCAGCGCGCGCATCTTTTCAGACAGTTCGCTTCGGGACTGCTCGTCCATACGGATTGCGTTCTGCACGAGCGTCATGTCTACGCGGATACCCCGGTCATTGATCTCCTGATCCAGCCAGTATTCCTCCCAGACGGCTTGTGGTACGGGAAAGCGCTTGAGGCGCTCCTGAATGGCACGTTCCGTCTCTACGTCCCGCGCGTTGTAGGCCTTGAACATCGCCCATTTCTCCAGCGCATCGGCGGGGCGGTTGCGTTCGCGTCCGCCGTTTGCCTTGGTCGGCGCACAGGGCTGGCAGAAGTATCGGATGAGTTCCTTGCCCTCTGTCAGTTTCTGCTTATCCAAAGCGAGTGCCGCGCCAACGCCCGCGAGGGACAGCGGCAGCCCCAGGTACGCAGACCAGATCATCGAACAGCGCCACTGTGTCGGGTCAAGGTATTCGCCAGTGGGGTAGCCAAGATAGCGCGACAAACAGACACGCTCAAAGTTTGCATTATAGGCGTATTTTTGAACATTTTCATCCGTCAGAGCGGTGATGATCTCAGGAGGAATCTGTTCTCCTTGAGCGAGATCGATCACACGTACCTCGCCGTCGTCCACAGCATAGCCGAAGAGCAACACAGCATAATCGGGTGCTTCCACGTAGCGATATACGCCGGTCTTACTCAAATCGGCGTTGGAAAAGGTTTCGATGTCAACACTCAAACGTTTCACCGTTTCACCTCCATAAGGCGAAGGGCGGTGAAGTCGCTCCACCGCCCCAGCCGATTTGTCTTACCGCAGGAAATCGTCGTCGTCATCGTCCGTGAAATCGGACTCGGCGCTGGCGCGACCGCCGAGAGGCTCGCCGTCGCGGATTTTCTGGAGGTTGTTAAGGCCGCAGGCGATACCCTTGTTGCCGTTCGAGTTGAACGCGTACAGCGTGATGCTCGCCCGGCCATACACGCCGCTGTACACCTCGGAGCGGGACAGGATGGGATTGCGGTCGGCATCCACGATGCCCGGCGCGGTCGCGGAGTTGGCGTTGATGAAGTAAGCACCCATGTAAGCGGGATCGTCGGGGCGCTCCACATCGCCGTCGCGCAGCGGGTTCTTGAGAGCAGACATAGGGGGCACAGACTTGCCGTTGCCCTTGAGCTTGCTTTCCCCGTCGTGGTAAGCGGCCTCGATCGCCGCGTGAATCTTATTAATGGTGACCGTGTCGGACTTGGGGATGATCAGAGAGACGGAGTACTTCGGCGTGCCGCCATTGATGCTTTTCGCTTCCCAGGCGTTGACGTAGCTCCAGCGGGTGTCTTTGCCGGTGATGACTTTCATGGGATTGATTGCCTTCTGCGTATTTGCCATGGATGTGTTCCTCACTTTCATTCGTCAGCGAAGTCAGTCTTCGCGTTGTTGATTTCCGGACGGTTGTCGGTCTCGGGAGCGAGCGTCGGCTTACCTTGCGGGCGTTCCACATAAGCACCAAGCATCTCGCTGAAGCGTTTCTTGCCGAGCAGCTTCTCCATTGCCGTAAGACCCAGCAGTTTGTGTTCAAAGGGATCGAGGCCAGCAGCGGTCACGGCGTCTGCGATGGCCTGTTCATCGGTGTAGCGGCGGTTCGCCCGACCTTCTACCAGCTTCCAGCCGTTGAAGTGTGTGCCGCTGAGCGCTGCCTGCAGCGCGTACTCTTTGATGTCGCTGGCCCACGCCAGCAGCTCGTCCAGCTTGTCGAGGATGGCGGCGATCTCGTCGTCCTCCAGATATGGAGGGAGTTTGAAGTCGTGTCGGGCAAGTTCCATGTTGTGCTCGGCGCGTTTCCGGCACTCGGCTTTCGCCTTGCAGAAACGGCACCACTCGCCGCACTTCAGTTCGCCCTCGCCCTTGAAAGCCCGATCCGCCGCCGGTTTCAGGACTTCGTTCGCCCAGAGGTAGAGGTCGTCTTTTGAGAGGACCTCGGTGGCGACATTCGCGCGCCGGGGCTGGAAGATCGTCATGCTGACAGTCTGGATATCGTAGATGCCGTCGAAGAGGAGCAAGGACCCAAGACCGTATAGCCGAAGCTGGGGATTGCCGTACGCCTCCACGAGTACTCCAGCGCCATGCTTGTAATCGCACACGTACAGCGTGCCGTCGCCCACAATGAGCAGGTCGCCCGTGCCGTACCCGCCCGGCACAAACTCGCTAAAGTCCAGCTTCTGTTCGATGAGGATCTGCGGGTCGGCGCAAGTCTGCCGAATCCCAGTGATGATCTCAAGCGCATATGCCACGTAGCTTTCGGCGCACTCGTGCATTTCCTCGGTGTAGTGGATGAGTGCTGGGTGCGGGTCTCGCGCTTGCATGCCCAGCGCGGTTTTGAGCAGATACTCGCACAGGGCATGTGCTTCGGTGCCCTCGGCGGCGTAATCACTGCCTTTATCCTCGTACTCTTCGCACATCCGCGCTGACGGTGGGCACTCGATCCAGCGCTTACTGGAGGAGGCGGACAGAAGCGCGTGACTACCCATCCTGCCGCACCTCCGTCGTGCCGATTGCTGTCGCTGCCTGAATCAGGTCGGCGTACCTGCCGGGATCGACGTCGGACAGCTGCGTTGCACCAAAGTCCATTAGCAGCGCTCTGACCGCCGCGCTGTGCCCCGTCGTGCTCTTCTGGGAGAGGACGGAACGAACTTGCTCCTTGGTTACGGGAGCAGGCGCTTCTGTTTCTTCCTGACTGGAGAAGAGGCGTTCCAGGGTGACCGCTGCCGAGTTCAGGGCATTTGCCGCTGTCCTCAGTTCGCCGATGCAGATGTCCAGTTCGCTCATCCTGCTCACGCGTCCACGCCCCCTTCCGCAATCTCTCGAATCTCCACCGATTCCACCGACTGGCCGGGCGTGAGCACCAGAATCTCGGTCGGCTCACCGAACAACCAGCGCGCGATTTTTCTGGGCAGCGACAGCGTGCCACCCTTGAGCACCTGTTCTCGACTGCCGTCCGCGTCGGTCACGTTGATGCAGATCCGATGTTTGAGGGTCATATTGACCACCTGCCTTTCTGGAGGGCTTTCCCTCTCGTGTCCCAGTCAAAGAAAAGTGGGGCGTTGTTTACACGCCCCGGAGGTTTATCTGCAGTTTTCTTTGATGGACTCGAACAGACGACCTAGCGCGCGACTAATGGCGGGACGACCCTTGCCGAGCTCGTCAGCGATTTCAGATTGCTGTTTACCCTCAATGAAGTATAAGCGGTACAGATTCTGCTGATATTCGGGAAGGGTGGCGATGAAGTCCCGGACGCTCTCGGCGCGAGGGGAGACATCCTCCTTCCGCGTGAGTTCCCACGCGCGAAGGGCAAGCTGGTTCTTATCCTCGGCGTCATCTTCGCCGCCGTACACAGATGAGAGCGGAGCATTCCAAAGCTGCCACGAGGACGGTTCGGGTTCCCCAGGGTGTGTTTTACGCCACGCCGTCATTACGGCCTTCTCGTCAGGAGAGATATACCGATGGGCGGCTTTGAGGTTTTGGTACACCTCAGCGTCATCAAGAGCATGCAGCCGCTTGATGTCGGCCTCGGTCACGCCGTCCTTGCCGGGGTAGAGGGCCACAACGCCGCCATCGGCGTCCATATAGGAATAGGTCAAACGCTTGTCCAGAGGTGTTTTCCTGGTTTTCATGATTTGTCTCCTCTCGTCGTCGGTTTGTGTTCCGAAAGCGAGAGAAGGCAAAAATGAAGCTCCCTCTACGCTTTCTTGCGCTGAGGGAGCAAATCCGCCCATTTCAAGGTGCACCAAATACGGGCAGCCCGAAAATGAAGGAGTCTCCCTCATAGGCTGCACCTGCGCCTTCCCAAGCGCGGTGCGGGTCTTCCAGCTTGATCGGGAACTTCTGACCGGGAGCGACCCGGCAGGATCAGGCTGTACAAGGTGCAGAGATGGTCCCTGATGGAATGCCGCGCCGTAAGGTTGTAAGGCTCCTACAGCGAAAGGAACCGCTCGCCGGACTTAGCCGACAAAAAATAGCCGGATGAAGGGGAACGGGTGCAAAACACCCATCCCGCAATCATCCGGCTATTTGGTCACTCGCTACAGAATCTCCATTGGCCTGCTTATCAGGCAATGCGCTGCCGCTCATGGGCGGCCAGGACTATTTCACCTGCTGTACGGAGCCGTTGCTCGGTATGTTGCCAATCAATCGTGGCCGCTCTTTCGCGACCATCGCCGCTGTTCATGCCCCGCGGGCGCCAGCCTGAGAATCTTGCCTCTTTCAGAGGCGTGAGGCGGCTTATACAGAACGGAATCCGAGACGAGAGGGATGGAAACCAAGATTCCGCACTGCGGGCATTTCATCTTGATCGTTACCGGTGGTTCGGGGAGTGCGGTCGTGTCGAAAGCCCGCTTTCTGCAGGAGGAGCAGGCTATTGCCAGCATGTTCGGATCGCGCATTGGGCATACCTTCCTTTTCCTGATTACATATACATGAGGCCCGGCATCGTGACGGTCTCGCACTTGTCCTGCGCCATCCTGAGATCACCCAGGAGGGACGCGGGGCAGATCGCCCGGTAGCCGAACCGGCGCCGGATCTCATCAATAGTGTCGTCCAGCGCCTTGCGCCTTTCGCGCTTTACCACGTCGTCGAACATGTCCAGTTGCACGGGGCGCTTCTCCGGCACCAGGTTGATTCCGCGCACGGTAAGCGCCCGCACCGGCTTCAACCAGTTGTATCGAGCCCGGAACAGCGCGAACGCGGCCTGCGCCATCTCGAGCGGGCTCTGCGTAGGGAAGCTCAGCGGCAGTTGAAACTGTTGCCAGCCGAAGTCCTTGTCCTTGACCGTCAGCTGTACGCCCCGCGCCGCCAGCTCGCTCTCCCGCAGCCGGTGCCCAACGTCCTGTGCCAGTTCGTACAGCACAAGCCAGACGGCGTACTCGTTGTCAAGGTCAACCACGCAGGTGGTGCCGTGTCCCACGGACTTGATCGGCGCTTCGTAATCGGATGGGCTGACCTTGGCGTTGTCCAGCCCGTTGGCGAACGCCCACAGCATGACGCCGTTCTTGCCAAATCTGGCGCGCAGGTTTTCGGGACCCATATGGGCCAGTTCCCCGATGGTTCGGACGTTCGTCTGCGCCAACTTTTTAGTGGTGGCCGGCCCGACGTAGAGCAGTTCCGACACCGGCAACGGCCAGACTTTCTCCCGCCAGTTGTCCTCATGCAGCACGGTGATCGCATCCGGCTTCTTCATATCGCTCCCCAATTTGGCAAAGATTTTGCTGAAAGACACACCGATGGAGACTGACAGCCCGAGCTCGTCCTTCACGGTCTGCCGGATTTCCTCCGCCACTTCGAGGCCGCCCTTCCGGACGCTGCCGCACCCGCGAACCGAGATCCACGCCTCGTCCATGCCGAACGGCTCGATGTCGTCCGCGTACCGAGCATATATCGCGCGCACCAGCCTCGAGTATTTCAGGTACTGATCGTACTGGGGTGGGACGCAGATCAGGCCGGGGCATGCCTGGCGCGCCTCCCAGTTCGCCTGCCCTGTCTTGACGCCCTTCGCCTTCGCGGGGTAGGATTTCGCAAGCACGATCCCGTGTCGGTTTTCCGTCGAACCGCAGACCGCGACCGCCTTTCCCTTAAGTGATGGGTCCAGCATCATCTCGACTGCTGCGTAAAAACAGTTGAGGTCTGAATGAAGCACAACCTGGCTCATTTCTTTCTCCACTCCCTTCTCGTCCGGCCCGGACAAGTGCCATTTCGCCACCGGCCGGATACGGTGAAACGGAGTATAGCACACGGTTGATGTCTAAGCAAATCGACCGTAGAGAACAAGCGTTCTTTTCGGCGCAATTTAACATTCGCCTATTTCTGGGAATCGAACACGATGTGAAATTTGATCCGGAGTTTCTGGGGCGCTTTACAGTACATCGATGGTGTGCTATAATGCGGCCGAATAGAAAAGTGTAGTAGGGGGGCTAAATCATGGCACCGACAACTCCTAAGCCCTCGCAGGGGAACATCACGCATCTCGCGGAAGCGAAAGCGAAGAAGTTGTATCAGTTTAACAAGGAGCAGTACGGCGATAGAATTCGGGCGCTGCGCATTAAGTGCGGGCTGAGTCAGCCGCAGCTTGCGGCGAAGGTTGGCGTGAAGAAGAACGCTGTCTGCAATTGGGAAGCTGGGCGCGGTCGGCCTGACATGAACCTGCTCCCTCCACTGAGCGAAGCCCTGGGGGTCTCAATCTCCACGCTGTTTGGCTCGCCAGCCAGGCTTGGGGAGCTTTCTTTCGACGAACAACGCCATCTGACCAATTACCGTTCTCTGACCAGGTACGACAGGACCTTGGTGGATTGCATGATTGACACCATGATCGAGAACAATGACGCGGCGTTCAAGGCGAACTGTGAACGCGACTTTGAGCGGCTGCGCCGCTCCGACTTGCTGGCTTCGGCCGGTACCGGCTTTTATCTGAGCGATGAAAGCAAGGCGGAGTATGTGTTCGCACGCGTGAGCCGTAACGTCTGCCGCGCCGACGAGATCATTTCTGTCACCGGCGACAGTATGGAGCCAACTTATCATGATGGGGACGATCTGTTGGTTGAGCACGCGGATCGCATTGAGCCTGGCGAAATCGGGATCTTTGTGGCAGCTGGCGAGGGCTTCGTCAAAGAGTATCAGAAAGATGGACTTCACTCCCACAATCCCGCATACCCGGTCATGAAGTTCTCGGCAGACGACAATGTCCGGTGTACCGGCAGGGTGCTGGGAGTCCTGGAAAAAGATCAGTATGCCACCGGCCTTGAGCAGGAAGTGCTGGAAGATATCTATAGGGAAAAGCGGAAGAAGAGCAAGCACGGCGAAGCCTAACGTCCTAATGTGAATTGTATAGGCGGTCGGTTTATTTGCTATCCCCTTTATGAATTAACCGCAAGGGGGAAAGGAATTCAGTCAAGTTGGGTCGAGAAAAACGAATCACGCCCATGGATCGGTGGAGATGAGGTGATCTGGTGCAGCACAAGGAGATAAAGGAACGCATCCTGGAATACATCGTGGGCTTTGTGGATGCCAATGGGTTCTCGCCAACCTACCGTGAGATCGCGAGCGCGGTTGGTTTGAGGTCACCCTCCAGCGTCAGTCGCCATATCGAGCAGTTGAAGGCTGAAGGGAGGATCACGTTGCGCGATCAGAAGTCGCGGACGTTGGCGCCGCTTCGCCGCTTGGAGCTTGTTAACGCCAGTGCGGAGCGCCAAAGCAGGGTACAGTTGGAAGTCGCTGACGGCGGGGTGATTTGCTTTGACTGCAACCTCGAAAAAACTGGCACGGACGGCGTTTCCGTTACATTCTGCGGAGTACTCGATGCCAGCCAGTTAAAAGGCACGGTGAGCCGAGTTGTAAGCTGCAGACTGGAGACGAACAAGCAGGAAGAGGGATAACTATGCCGGATCGGAATCCAACGAAAGTGTATGTTCAGGTAAGCGCCGACTTTGGGGCGGACGGGCGTATGCTTCCGCGCAGCCTTGTTTGGGAGGATGGTACGCGATATAACATCGATCAAGTGTTGGCGTGTAAACCCGCCGCCGCCATGCGCGCCGGTGGACAAGGCGAGCGTTTCACAATCCGGGTGGACGGACATGAGAAGTATCTTTTTTTTGAGCGCAGCACGGAATTGAGCGGTCCGAATATCGGTAAATGGTTCGTGGAACGCAAAGTTGGTTGATCGGGAGGGATGAAAGTGACGAATCTTGTGAAACGGAAATCTTCACTCAAGCGCTGCGCTTTCACGGGCTATCGCCCCGCCAAGATGCCCTTTGGTTATGACGAGGCCGATCCGCGCTGTGTCGAGTTCAAGGCCCGGTTGAAGAACATGATCGAGACACTGATCGGAGAAGGCTACGCACATTTCGTCAGCGGGGGCGCATTGGGAATGGACCTGTTCGCGGCCGAAGCCGTGCTGGAGCTACAGGAGAAGTATCCTTGGATCATCCTGGAGATGGTCAGCCCGTTTGACGCACAGGCGGCTCGTTGGAATGACGAGTACCGGATGCGGCATGATCGGCTGTTTGCGGCGGCGGACATCGTAACCGCCACCGGGCACGAGTACACCAAATCATGCATGTTCCGGAGAAATCGATACATGGTTGCTAATGCCGATTTGCTCTTAGCCGCCTACGACGGGCAGCCGGGCGGCACGGCGATGACCTGTGAGTACGCCCGGGAAATGGGTGTGCCGATACGGTTGATTATGCCCCTGTCTCGCGCTGCATAATTTGTGAGTTCTCCAAAGCCCTCGGTTGCTTCAAGCGACTGGGGTTTTTATTTACGCTTCTCCAGGATCAGTGCAGTTGAAGAGAAAACCCGCCGAAGCGGGTTGAAAATCACCTGCTGAGCAATTCAGCGATTTCTTCTGGTGTCTTGCCGGATGCCTTCAGTTCAGCAAAGACCTTAGCATAAGTTAACTTGCTCTGGCGGCGTCTGGTTCCAGTCTTGGCCTTCTTCGCTTCGAGCTGTTCAATCGCCTTCTGATGAAACTGGATCTTCCGATCAATTTCGGCGATCCTCTCTTCGGCGCTTCTGAAAGTACGCTTGGCTTCTCCACTTTGAGCTGAAACAACAACTTCTGATTTTCTCTTCACGGTCATAATGCACACATCCTTTCAAAAATGAGAGTATCATCATTGATCTGAAATGTAAAGGCCTAATTTACTTGTTTGCTTTGGCAAGATATCCAAACAGTCGATGCGATAGAAAACTAGAGTACTCAATTGGGAATGTCGAGCATTGTAAGCGGCATGATTGGCTTCTGCGGGAGTGAACATCGTGACCGCGATCAGGCGTGAGTGCACTAGTTCCCTACATGTTCTAGAGAAATCGATCCCTGGTCGATAACGCTGATTTGTTCTTAATGACCTACGACGAGTAGCCGGGTGGTGCTGCAATGACCTGTGAGTATTGACGGCACGGCGGCGCTGCTGGATTGCTATGTCGGGCTGTACGAGCACCTGAACGAATTTACGGGGGCAGTAGCATGAAGCTGAAAGACAAGAAAATTGAGATTCTGGCGGCGCTGAACGTCTCAAACGGCAGCGGGTACTTCACCGAAACCCTGACCCCCATAGGCCCACCCGTATGGGCATATTTTCGCCACCTGTCCGGCAAGGAGATATTCGCCGCGTCTGCGCAAATGGCGGTTGAGGAAGTGCTATTCACCATTAACTACCGCCCCGACATTACGCCAACGCAGGTTATACGGTACAACGGGGCTTTGTACGATATTACGCGCGTGGACTCGTTTGAGGGGTACAAAGACGACCTGACGTTGTACGCAAAGCGGCGCAGATAAACTATCACGGTTGACAATATTGATTGCGGGCTTTGCCCCACTTGTGGTATACTGATACGAGGGATGCCGAACAGTGGGGTTTGTTTTTGCTTTACAGCTATAACAAGCTATGGAAAATGCTGATAAGGGGGCGCAATAATGAAACTAAAATCTTATGCTGCTACTCTTGTAGAAAAAATGTCGGAATTTGACTTGTGGGTCACGCCGTCCCTTGGAGATATAAGGGAAACAGAGCAATTCAGGCTTAATTTACAACTACTGAAAAACGGCTTCGATATTTGCGGTTGTATTACAAACAACTATGAAACGCCTGAAATGTGTTCATCAATGGCATTAGCTGATAATGCCATATCTTTAATTGCGGGAAAATCGCACGAAGAAGCAAAAAATATATTAGACAGTATTTTTAATGTTCTGCTGCTTGCCACAGGGAAAACAGATAATAACCTCAAATGTCAATTTCCGCTTATGTTACAAAACGAAGTAGGAATTTCTTCTTATCCGGTTAAGAATAGCCGGGGACAATGGAGGAATAAAGAACTTCCTAGAACCATTTCTTTAGAAGATGTAACCAAAACTATTCTAGGGTTGGCGGAGCAAGAGGAACTGCAAAAGGTAATAGCTGAAAGCTATTTTCATCTTGTAATTTCAGATGAGCAATATGCAAGGCAGCTTTGGAGTTTAGGAAGTTCATATGTTGCGCAAAAACTTACTGGTGATGCTGATTCGCTTATCAGTTCCATTGTGATATTTCAATCGCGCGGGTCAATCACCGCAACCCAAGGCCATATACCGGAAGAAATTCTTAGAAATTATATGCACGACTGGGGGCTGCAATCGGGGTTTGACTTCAATACGCAAGATGTAGAAATAGGCGATTTGTTAGGTGATATGCCCGCCGAAAATACTATTAAAAAGCGTAAATATGACTTTATTATACCGTATCAATCAAGGCGGGATGGGGCAAAGATATTTATTCAAAGTCAGTTTTATGCAGGTGATTCGGGAAGCGTATCTCACAAGGTTGTTGACCAGACGGATAGTACAAGAAATGTAACGAAGCGGAAATTTACAAATGCCGTTTTTGTAGAATACTTAGACGGAGCAGGTTATTATGCGTCCTTGAATGGTGACTTGCGAAAAATGCTTGCTAAGCCTACTACAAAAGAATTCATTCAAATTCGGACCGCTCCGATTAAATTGCGACGCGAATTACAGGGAATACGATTCTTGACAACCTTAGAAATTGAACACGCTATTATCCGAACTTCAGGCGACAAACAGGAAGTATATGCTATTCTTGCTCAAGAGGATTATTCCGAGAATGAAATCGGTATAGCTATCAACGAAGCTATAAATGCAGGCCTTATACATCAAGACGCAACGGGCGCATTGTCAATAACACAGAAGCGAGCCGAAATCGTGCGTAAATATTGTCTACTTGACATTATTTCAAATTATGGTTGTGCCTTGCCCGTTGGAAAAATGAAAGGCTGCCTAATGGTTTCGGGCAATAAAACCTATTTCGGTATGCCGCAAGACAAAGTGATCGAAACAGCGTTAAAAGTCATTCCACAGCTTGATGCACTGTGGGAAAGCAAAACTAGTCCATTTAGGGATCTACAAGCGTTGATTGAACAAGGCTTGATTATTTTGAAGTAAGAGGGAAGTTATGACGCTCGAAACTAAAATTACTGACGCGCTTAATAGAGATGGTATAGTTATATTGCCGCCAATGGGAGCATTTGAATCCATTTCATTGCTTAAAGAAAACAATATTCATGTACAATGCACAATACTTGACCCATGGTACAATAAAGGTTTAGGGGGTGAGCTTCCGATTGATGAATATGATATGTTCATCCAGACACTTTTGAATGGTACAGGTGAAATTTCTGACTTGCTGTATTTGTGGGGATTCCCCGAAATTGTAGGTCCTTATGTCAGAAATGCCCCGAAAGATTTTTACCTGTCTGCATGGTTAACGTGGTACTATAAAAACTGCCCCTCTGTAATTCGGGGATGGCGTTCAAGTCAGAATGCCTGCTTGCAGTTTATGCGAAAGGGATATGCGTTGCACCCGGAAAATTTCCTTGAAGGTGCTCAGTTAGAAAAATATCAGTCGGGAAAACTTAGATTCGTACCCGGCCCGCCAAGTGTTATAGAGGCGCCCCTTATTATAGGTTTTGTTGGAAAAAAAGAGCGGACAGGGCACCCCTCTCAAAAGCCCGAAGCAGTTTTCGACAAACTTATTTTAATGGCTACAAAGGAAGATGAATTGATATTTGACCCAATGGCCGGTTCTGGAACCACAGCAGCGTGCGCAAAGAAAAGTAATAGGAAAGCGATAGTATGTGAAATGAGCGAAGAATATACGCAGATGATAGAGAAAAGGCTTAATGTTTCACGCCTTAAATTGTGATACACATTGATTTCTCTTGTCGCATACCGTGAGCCGCGTTTATTGTAACTTTGTTGATATAAGCGACAAAAAAGCGACAAAACGACAATAAAACACGGCAGAAACCCTTGATTTTATTGGGTTTCTGCCGTGTTATATGTTCTCTTTTTCGAGATAGATTTCGACACCATTTTTCTTCAGTTGGTGAACTACGGTCAGGCTGTCCACCGTGTTTCGTACGAACTTGCTGACGCTCTTGGTGGTGATGTTTCGACTTTCCTGCGAGACCGTCCGCAACCATCTAGTTGAAGCCGTCGCGCCACATGGTGTGAGCACGACGATGCCTTCGTCTATCGGCGTTTCAGGCCCGTTCACCCGGATGGCGTTCATATACCCTTGTATCAAAGGACATTGATTCGGCGTCCGGTGCCTGCGGTATTCAATACGACGAAGTTTAATATGGAATTATCAGTAAATACATGATATACTTATCGCATTATTGGCACCTAATAATTGAGCGTATTTATTGGATACGATGTTTAGCTCGGATAGCAGGAGGCAGCCTATGGCGATTCGAGGAAAAAGCATAAACCTCTTCCTGATGGACGGAACCCCCAACGGACGCATTAAATGTACGCTTGCTAACTGGACCGGTGTGGCGTATAAAATTCCGCGCACGGAGCTGGATGCGTGCCGAGAGCGAGATGACCTTAAACAAAGCGGAGTATATTTTCTGTTTGGCACGTCGGACCAAACAGGAGAAAATGTCGTTTACGTTGGCCAAGCTGGAGCAAGAAAAAACGGTGAGGGCATCCTTAATCGTTTGCAGGAGCATAAGCGCAATCCCGAAAAAGACTACTGGACGGAAGCGGTGGTCTTTACCACATCAAACAACTCCTTTGGGCCGACTGAGATAAGTTATCTGGAAAATCGCTTCTGCAAAATCGCGACAGAAGCGGGGCGATATTCCGTCAAGAATGGTAATGACCCGACTTCCGGTAATATCACCGAAGAAAAGGAAAGCGAGCTCGAGGAGTTTATTGATTATGCGAAGATTGTGATGGGGGCACTAGGCCATAAAATCTTTGACCCCTTAGTAGTACAGCCAACCGTACAGGTAAGCGTTCCTGACGTTATAACCGCCGAACCCTTGTTTTATCTGAATACGTCCAAAGCTAATGTGAAAGGGCGCAGGACCAGTGAGGGCTTCGTCGTGCTTAAAGGTTCTGTTATCGCTCCGAGCCCGACCCGGAGTTGCCCGGATACCATCCAACACTATCGTGATCAGTACGCGGCAAGGATTGACGGAAATTGTATGCTCACAGAAGATACGCTGTTTAAGAGCCCATCGGCTGCGGCAGGGTTCGTTTCTTTTGCGAGTGCAAATGGGCTGATTATGTGGATGACAGAAGACAGAAGGACACTGAAGGATTTTGAGAACAGTGGCTGCTAAGCAAGGCATTACAGCGGCAGATGGGAGTTGACACCTTGGATATACAGCTCGCTCTTGAGAAGCTTCGCGAAAACCGCCCAATATTTCATTCAGAGGCAGATTTCCAGTTTGCCCTGGCCTGGGAAATTCAGAAGATGTATCAAAATGCCGATATACGCCTTGAGTACCCGTCCATAGAAGAACCGAACAAGTACATAGATATCATTGTCAAACATGAAGGGCAAGTATACCCTATTGAGTTGAAATACAAGACAATAAAGCTGTCCACTTCAAAAAATGGCGAGCAGTTCTGCCTAAAAGATCATGGGGCGCAGGACCTTGGCGCATACGACAGCATAAAGGATATTTGTCGGATTGAGTCGTTCGCCAATCATCTTGCTGGTTTCAAGAATGGTTATGTAATTTGGCTCACAAACGACCCCTTCTACTGGCGTCTTCCAAGCCGTCCTGATGTTGGATACGCAGAGTTCAGCGTTCATAACGGGGCAAAGAAATGCGGCCTAATGCGCTGGGGCAACAGCGTCAGTGAAGGAACGATACGAAAACGCGAAAGCGAATTGATTTTGCGGGGCGAATATGAAATCATCTGGAAAGAGTATAGCCGTTTGGGTGGAAATTATGGGCTGTTCAAATATGCACTTATGACCGTTGAAAGATGAATGGTTGATTGTCTATATCCGGCAGTCTACTAAAAAAGGAGTGAACCAGTATGGCGACAGCAACAATCCGAATAAGCCGAGCGCGCAAGGAGTTAATCGCCAAGTATGCAACGGCGGCGGTGTTCCTGTATGGAGTAATAAGCGTCGATGAGTTTGTCGGTGTTTTCAACCACTACGAGGAAAACCGAACGACCTCGGAGGAAGCATTGCTGGCCTTGAAGCGACTTGCCAAAACTGATGATGTTGAGTACTCAATCGCTGGCGACATCATATCAGGGCCCGAATTTCAGCCTGACTTCGATGACTACGAAGAAAACGTTGAGATTATTCGGGCCAACCAAAAGAGCAAACCCCGCTATTTGCCGGATAAAGAAGAATTTTTGAGATACTTCGACGAATTCTATCGTGAGCCTGAAAAGCCGTATTCTGATCTTAAGGAGCACATCATGAAACGTCAACTCACCACTCGCGGCGAGGGGCTTGACGGCGTGGATGGCGACCTGATCGACCTACACGAAATTATACAGTTCGGCGTTGATTCAACGGATGAATTTGATTACTTCACCAAGCGGGGATACAAATTCAAAGGGATTGATAGTGCAAATGAATTTGCTCGATTGGTAATGAACGCTCACAATAATACGAGGATGTACGACAACAACGGCTTCACGCCGAGCGAGATCTTTGAGAAGTTTGAACGCCCTAAGCTAAAACCGCTCCCCAAAGAGCCGTTCAAAATTGAGGCGACGCACAAAGTTGGGCGTAATGCCCCCTGTCCCTGCGGGAGTGGGTTGAAGTACAAAAAATGCTGCGGCAAATAGGGGTGTGCAGTTTAACGATTACTCGCTTCTGACGATTCGGGTTGTGCATTGTATCAATTCATGGTGACTTTGCCACCACGGCCGGAGGGATGCGTGCCTGGGTAGAAATATTCAAGGCACAACCATCAAATGAAAACCCTGCACCCTCAAACGAACCCCCACTCCCAAACGATTCTCAAGGCTTCATTTGACAGTGGTCATGACCCGCGATAACTAGCCCTGATCAACCGAATAATCTCGTAGAAAAAGGCCCCAAATCGGCTGGAAAACCCATGAATCCAGCGATTCGGGGCCTGTTTTTGTATCAATCTCGCTCACGTGATCGACCTCATCATCACGAAGTCCGTCTCCCGCTTTGCACGCAACACCGTGGATTCTCTGACCACGGTGCGGATGCTCAAGGAAAAAGGCGTCGAAGTATATTTCGAAAAGGAGAATATCTACACGCTGGATTCCAAGGGTGAACTGCTCATTACGATCATGTCCAGCCTCGCACAAGAGGAAAGCCGCTCCATTTCCGAGAACGTGACCTGGGGGATGCGCAAGCGGTTCGCGGACGGCAAGGTCGCACTACCCTACAAGCAATTCCTCGGCTATCGCAAAGGCGCCGATGGGCTGCCGGAGATCGTGCCCGAGGAGGCGGTCATCGTGAAGGATATTTACCGCATGTTCCTCGAAGGAAAGTCGCCCGCTTACATCGCGCGCCACCTGTCGGTGAGCGGCATTCCATCGCCGGGTGGCAAACCCAACTGGCGACCCAATACCGTCATTAGCATTCTCTCCAACGAAAAGTACAAGGGCGACGCCATCCTGCAAAAGACCTTTTGCACGGACTTCCTGACCAAGAAGATGAAGGTAAACGAGGGCGAAGTGCCGCAATACTATGTGGAGGGTAGTCACCCGGCCATCATCGAGCCTGCGATATTCGACGCGGTTCAGGTCGATCTGAAGCGCCGAAAGCAGCCGGGCCGCAGGAACTATACGCCGCATTGCTTCTCTAGCCGGATTTGCTGCGATGAATGCGGCGAACTGTATGGCAGCAAGTCGTGGCATTCGCATACTGTGTGGCAATGTAACGCGAGGCACAAGGGGCTTACCGCCTGCTGTACGCCCCCTTTACGCAACGAAACCCTGCAGGATGCATTTGTGCAGGCCTTCAACCAAATCGTTGACCGCAAGGACGAGATCATTCAAATCTGCGAGGATACCATGCGGGAGCGCTGCGACACATCCGGGCTGGTAGCGCAGCAGGCCGAGCTACGCACGGAATTGGAGATCATCACGGGGCTTATGCAACGACATATCAGCGCCAATGCTCATATGGTGCTGGATCAGACCGAGTATCAGCGGCAATATGACGAGTATGAGGCACGGTACCACGAAACCAAGCGGTGCATCGCCGAGGTTGAGGCATGCCGGGAAGCCCTCACCGCCAAACGCGGGAAGCTCAGGGGGTATCTTGATATGCTTCGCAAGCAGGGGCCAATCAGGACGTTCAACGAAACACTGTGGTGCGGCGCTGTTGAGCAGGTACGGATAAAAGAGGACGGAACCATGCACTTCATTTTCAAGGATGGGGCTGTGGTTGAGGGGTAAGGCCAAATAAGAGGTCGCAGGCTCATATCGGGTCTACGGCCTCTCGTCCTTTGATTCCGCGGTTACCTTTGCGATTGTATTTATTGGAAATTTGTGGTATAATAAATTATATTTTTGAAATATGCTAGGCTAAGGCATCGGTCCTTATTACTTTCTTTCATCGGGGAGCGGATATCGATGATCCTTTCGAAATTAAAATTATGGAATTTCAGGAAATTCAATAGTAAAGAAAGCATCGAGCCTGGTTTAGAAGTCTGCTTCCATAAGGGGCTAAATGCACTTATCGGTGAGAATGATTCAGGAAAAAGTACAATAATCGATGCCATAAAGTTAGTTCTCCAGACACAAAGCGGGGAGTATATTCGCATTACAGACGACGACTTTTACACAGCTAATGGCACAAGTGTTTCCGAGTTTAGGATTGAATGTACCTTCGAAGAATTCAAACCCGAAGAGGCGAAAAATTTCATTGAATGGCTAACATTCTACAGAAAAGCCGAAGGTGAAGAAGTTTGCTATAAGCTTACACTGCGCTTTCGCGCATGGAAAGAGAAGAATCGCATCTTTACTGAACTAAAAGCGGGAAACAGTGAAGACGGTGTTCAGTTGGATGGCAAGGCAAGGGAGTTGCTGAAGTGCACATATCTTCGCCCTCTGCGCGATGCCTCTCGTGAAATGAACTCCGGGAGAAACACTAGGATCTCCCAGATACTGTACAGTCACCCCACATTTAGCAATAGAGAAGGTCATAAGTTAGTTGAAATATTCTCCGATGCAAACGAGAAGGTAGAGAAATACTTCACAGAGGAGGAGGGCATAGACGTTCTTGGAACCATTAGAAGTATATTGCAAGAATTTCGTGCCTTCGGCGAACCCGATAAAGTATCTTTCGAGGCGGCAGGCGTAAGCCTGAAATCCATTCTGGAAAACCTGTCTCTCGCAGCGCCAGAAGTACAGCCTGGCCTTGGGCTACATAATCTGCTCTTTATTGCAGCCGAGCTTTTACTTCTGAACCATGATGAAAATGGTGGGTTAAGGTTGGCGCTTATTGAAGAATTAGAGGCGCACCTTCACCCACAGGCACAATTAAGGTTGATCGCCTATTTGCAAAGGGAGTACAACAACTCTGGCGTTCAAATTATCGTTTCTACGCATAGTACAATACTTGCATCTAAGATAAATATTAAAAATCTTATCCTGTGTAAGAATGGGACTGCCTACGACCTTACGCCAGAAAAAACGCAGCTGGAGAAAGGGGATTACCTTTTCCTTCAACGTTTTCTTGATGCTACAAAGGCAAATCTATTCTTTGCAAATGGCATCATTATGGTCGAGGGGGATGCAGAGAATCTTCTGATTCCAACAATAGCTGACATAATTGGATTGAACCTTGAAAAGCACGGAGTATCTCTAGTCAATGTTGGAAGTATAGCCTTCTTCAGATTTGCAAACATTTTTAAACAGACTAGCCAGAAGACTTTAGGGATTCCCATATCCATTGTAACCGATTGTGATATTAAGCCCGTGCGTAATTCAGATGGAACTATCGATTCAAAAGAAAAGGAAACCATACAAGCCGTTCACGATATTACAGAAAGGTATAACCTAAACGAAATTAAAGCTTTTGTCGCTCCCAACTGGACACTAGAATACACATTGGCACTGAGCAATTTGCGCGTATTGATGCATCAATCCATTCTATTTGCGAAAAAAATAGAAAATAGTAATAAGTACGCGCTTACATCCGATAAAGTTAAAGACGCAATAGATATTGCCAAGAAGGAAATGGCAAGCTGGAAAGAATCAAGTACTGAAAGACGGCACCATGTTCTTCATTATCAAGGACGGGGCTGTGGTGAAGGGGTAAGGATTATGGCACATATTCGGGGTTGGATGTAAAGTAGACTCTAGATTTTGTTAATATTTTGTTTATCTTTTCGTTGTGGGATGACCAACACCCAGGTTTATTATATAATATATTCGCTACACAAATGGAAAAAAACAAACGGGGCGAGGAAAATGGATAACCCATCAAGAGGCACCGGCCTGGCCCATAGAGACATTAATCCGAATTGTTACCTGAAAACGTTTTCAGGAGCAGTTCTTGCACTCATTAAGTTCATTGAGGCACTGATTGCTTCTTACCTGCTTTACCAGGCGTTTAAGACAACAAGCGATGGATCGCATATAATCAATGGCTTGATAACTATTTTGAAAGGAAACGTGGACTCCTTTGACACGATTGGTCTATATAGCATCTTCAATGCCGAATTGACGATTTTCGTTGTCATAGACTGGGTGGTTATTCTAAACCTGGTATTCGTAATTTTAGACGCTATAGGTGTGATATTCTTACGAATGTTCGGAAAAGGTTCCGGGTTGGTTCGTCTGGTACACACGATCAGGTATATTATTCTTCTGATTAGCTTGATTTCCACCGTTGCCGGTGTCGCTTGGATGATATATATCCTAAACAAACCAATGGCAGATTTAGGAGAGTACTCTCAGGCAGTTACTTTGACATATTCAGCAATAGCGCTGTCGGGGGTAGCTGTTTTGTTACCATATCACCTCGCCATTGCTGCGACCATGAGAATAATCGGTATCGAACTACGCACAGATCAGATGCAGTCCGTAAAAAGAAATAGCCTGCCCAGAACCAGTGCCTATTTAGCATTTTGGTCCCTCATATCGCTCGTAATAATTGTAGCTCAATACGCTATTAGTCACGATATTTTATCGTTTAGCCAGGGGATTAATACCGTAATAGAATTTATTAAACAACTGAACATCGGGTTCTCTGACGAGGCATACCTATATCTTATCGCCATAAACGCGTTCTTTTTAGCAAAGTATTTTCTGGTTGGCATATGTGCAAGGAGATTTATTCGGGAGCATAAGCGATACCGCTCAACGGTGGAGAACTATCAAAGAAGCAAGCCGAAAAGAACTTGGCTCAAAACAGGTATTATAGGTGTAATTATTTTGACCATGTTTTATTTTGCCGCTTGTAGTGGTGGTTTAAAGCAAGAGTATAGGCCTGTTCCCAATGTAATGGGGGTGTTACTGTCAAGCAGAAATCCCTGTAAAATGGCAAACAAAAATCCCTAGTTTGGAAAGATATCAGGGCTAGAAAATCTCCTTTCTGTGAGCGAGCCTGTAGGAGTTGTCGGAGAAGGAGAGGACCTGACATTTGTGCGTAAGGCGGTCGAGGAGAGCGGTGGCAAGGATAGGATCGCCAAGGAGGTCTGCCCAGCCATCGAAGCCTTTGTTGGAAGTAATGACGACGGAGGTGTTCTCGTAGAGCTGGGAGATGAGCTGGAAGAAGAGGTTGGCTTCGACCCTTGAGATGGGGAGATAGCCGAGTTCGTCAATAATGAGCAGGTCGGCCTCTTTGATCCACTTGATACGGGCCTGTGATTTTCTTGAGATTTCGGCAGTCTTAAGGATGTGGATGAGGGAATCCATGGAAGCGAAGAAAACCTTGTAGC